>JAUWBX010000001.1 GCA_030609625.1 Phycisphaerae bacterium | reverse complement strand
TCGTCAGGACCCTGATGTGATAATGATTGGTGAGATTCGTGATAATGAGACGGCCCGTATAGCGGTCCAGGCGGCTTTGACGGGTCATTTAGTTCTTTCGACACTGCACACGAATGATGCAGCCAGCAGTATTACCAGGCTGGTGAATATCGGGATTGATGCATACTTGATTGCAGCGTCATTGAATGCCGTCCTTGCTCAGCGATTGGTCAGGAAGATTTGTCCGAAGTGCAAAAAGACGTATCGGGTCCCGGAAAGGATACGTGAATATATAAAAGCCGCAGGCATCAAGGCCAAACAGTTTTATCACGGTGGCGGCTGTGACCATTGCAGAGGCTCCGGGTACGTAGGGCGTATTGGTATTTACGAGCTGTTGGTCATTGATGAGAAGTTCAGGGATATGATTAACAGCGACTCATCGATTAATAATATGCGCCGGATGTTTCGTGAAAGCGGACGGCGGAGTTTGTTTGACGATGGACTTGTAAAAGTAAAGCAGGGCCTGACAACAATAGAAGAGGTGCTGCGCGTAACTGAAGTGTATGGCAAAAATGAAAATGAAGTTTTTGTTGAAAATGTCGAGTAAAAAACCTGAAGTGTGATGCGAGTTATTTAACAAGGAACTGTGATATGGCAAATATAAAAACTATATTATCTACGGCCATAGAGAACCACGCAAGTGACGTGCATATCAACGTTGGCATACCGCCGATATTGCGAAGGAATACCGAGTTGATAGATATGGATTTCCCTGCCGTCAGCGATAAAGACGTGGAAGAAATGCTTAATTCGATGATAGAGCCGGACAGGCTCGAAGAATTCAAACAAAAGAGAGACCTTGATTTCTCAACAAGCCTGGAGGATGGCCATCGGTTCCGTGTTAATGCTCATTATCAGCGGGAAACAATGGCAATTTCCTTCAGAGTCATTCCGAATCAGATACCTTTGATAGACGATTTGGATCTGCCGCCGATAGTTAAAGAGCTGACAGACCTGCCCAGAGGTTTGGTGCTTGTAACGGGCCATACCGGCTCTGGTAAAAGTACGACACTTGCAGCATTAATAGGATTGATAAATACAAAGTACAGAAAACGCATAATGACCCTGGAAGACCCTATAGAATACGCCATAGAGAACCAGGAGAGTATGATCGAACAACGAGAAATCGGTTCCGACTGTCCGCAATTTGCCTCAGGTCTGAAACATGTTTTACGACAGGACCCCGATATCATTATGGTCGGCGAGATGAGAGACCTGGAAACCATCAGTTTCACAATGACCGCCGCCGAAACAGGACATCTTGTCTTCAGTACACTGCACACGATTAATTCTGCGCAAACTATTGAACGTATTATAGATGTTTATCCCGCGGCTCAGCAGAGCCAGATTCGAACAATGTTAGCTAATACACTCCAGGCTGTTATCTCGCAGACATTATTTAGACGGGTAGATGAGCCAGGGATGGTGCCCTGTGCGGAAATACTGCTGTGTACCTCTGCTGTGCGGAACTGTATTCGTGAGAACAGAATCTACGAGATACCGAATATTATTGAAACTTCCCGAAGGCTGGGTATGCAAAATCTGGATTACAGCATTGCCGAGATGTATTCCAAGGGTTACATCGACAGAGACGAGGCTGTTATGCGCTCAAGCAACCCCGCAAAGATGGAAAAGACGCTTGTGCATAGGGACAATTCGGTTGAAATTGTTCAGCCTCCCGAACTGGTAAAAACAAAAAGAAAAAGATAAGGCATATACCTATGTTTGAAGAATCTTCGCAAGACAATAAAGGTTCCGCTGCCGGTTTGCTTCGCAAACTCGAAGCAGCGGGGGCGGTTGTGACTCGACAGAGCTCGTCGAAGTCCGAAGGTCGGGAGCAAACCCAGGTTCCTCCGGAGCAGGCCCAGCACGGCCAAGAGTCTGCCCGTCGTGGCTCGTCCACATCCACACATACCAATCACAGGAACAGACAGCAAATCGCGTGGCAAAAGGTAAGGAATTTCAGAGTTGAGTTCGGGCCGAGCAAAAAGGATATCTTGAATTTCACGAATCAGCTTGCCGTTATGGTCCGGGCCGGCATAAGTCTTCAGGATTCGCTTGAGTCAATAGCTGAGCAAAATGATAACCAGAAATTTAAGCTCGTCATTTTTGATTTGAAGAATCGAATCGAATCCGGAGAGAGTTTTTCCCAGGCTCTTTCGGAGCATTCGGACGTATTCAGCGAGCTTTATATAAATATGGTGGCTGCAGCAGAAATCAGCGGCTCGCTTAGTAAAATGCTGCAAAAATTAGCCGAGTATCTGGACTCCGAGGCCGAAACTCGCTCACAAATTAGAGGAGCGATGGTTTATCCGATTATCATAGCAACTATGGCCGTGTCGGTAACTATTTTCCTGTTGTGTTTTGTCCTGCCGCGGTTTACAGCCATCTTCGCAGGAAAAGAGCATCTGCTGCCAGGACCTACGAAAGCCTTAATGGCCACCAGTATGTTTGTGAGGGGATACTGGTTTGTTATTATACCGGTTATTGGAGCTTCATTCTGGGGGTTTTGGTATTTTATTGGTAGTGAGGGCGGACGTCGATGGTGGGACAAGGCCAAATTGGTATTGCCTCTTATAAAAACGCTGTGCCGAAGTCTTTATATAACAAGAAGCCTGCACACAATGGGTGTACTGACAAAAGCCGGTGTGCCGATACTAAATACTATTTCGATAACAGCACAAATTGCGGGAAACGTTCTTTATAAAGAGATGTGGCTTGGCGTCTATGAGGAGGTTCGTCAGGGCAAAAAAATCGCATCCAGTCTGAGCCAGTATAATCTGATGCCAAGTAATGTTGTGCAAATGATAAGAAGCGGCGAAGATTCGGGTTCTATGAGCGATGTTCTAAGGGATGTTTCAGATTACTACGCAAGAGAGCTCAAAACTGTTATCAAAACAGTAACCTCAATGATAGAGCCAATAATGATAGTTGTGATGGGTGTTTTGGTCGGCTTTATTGCGATGAGTATTATTCTGCCGATATTCAAGATGTCCAGTGTTGTTATGAACAAGTAAAACCGAGTGACCAGGGACGAGGCACGAGAGACGCGTCAATCGTCTATCGTTAATCAATTAAAGGGGGTGTGAAATGCGAGATACGAGATACGAGGATGGCTTTTCACTTATCGAGGTGTTAATTGCAATACTGTTGGTGGGTCTTGCAATTGCCTCTCTGGTTACAGCCAATAGTGCGTTCACAAAAGCCAACGGTGCCGGAGTAGAGTTGTCAACCGCCGAGTTTCTCATCGAACAGATAAGGGAGCTTAGCATCTTGCTGCCGGTAATTGACCCAGACGGCGGTTCCACATTTGGTCCGGAGGAGACTCTCCTCGACGACTATGACGACTTGGATGATTTTGATGGTGCGAGTTTTTCTCCACCCATCGGTGCCGACAGAAAGCCTCTGAACGACCTTGCTGCGTTTAGCCAGCAAATTACGGTTGAAAATGTCAATGCTTCGGATTTTGAGCAGATTGTAATTGACCATGGCAGCTACTTTGTTCGAGTAACTGTAAAGGTTTTTTTGAACTCAAGGGAAATCAGCTCCGCCAGATGGCTTCGTGCCCGATACTAAAAAACATGAATGAGTGAATCAGTGGATGCGTGAATGAGTAGATGAGTCAACAGATAAACGCATTTATGCATATACGCATCCACTAACCGCGAGATACGAAATGCAAAATACGAGATACAAAAAACGAGATACTCCACAGGACACCTTACGGTGGAAATACGAAACTGGTTTTACGATTGTGGAACTACTGCTTGCTCTGGCAATAGCAAGCATACTGCTCGCTGCGGTAGCTACTGCCTTTAACGCCTCGATTATAAATTACCGCGAAAATGAGGACATCTTTAAGGCAATCAACAGCGCCAGACAGGCCCTGACCCGCATGACCACCCAACTCCGTACCGCCGGTTATGAGATTGCGCCCGGCGTCTGGGGCGGGGTCGATCCGCTGGCCCCAAGTAACCAGTGCAATTTCTGGACGGGGACCGGTGAGGACATCACCTACGAGTTTCGCAACTCTGCGGATCCTTCGTACCCGAATACGCTGTTGCTGATCACTAACAACAATGGAAACGAGTATGTGCTTTGTGACAATGTTACTGCTATGACTTTCACAAAAACTCCCACAGTTGATGGAACTGATTGTAAAAGTGTTCAGATTTCTATAACGGTTGTCCGTGGCAATGCGCAACGAAAGATTTCGGCTGCCGCGGTTATAAGAAGAAATCTGAGCTGGTAATTGTTGTCATAACTTGTGTTAATATCTAATGTTACATCTACGAACGGAGTATCATTTCTCATTTATGCAGTGGTTTTGCACAAAAATTCTTGATTTTTAATTTTTCTTAACGATACTATAAGCGAATGTCCCCTATCGCTTTACTTCGTAAAGCAAGACAGTGGGGCATTTTGCAAGGGGGCGGTTAGCTCAGTTGGTTAGAGCGCCTGCTCGACACGCAGGAGGTCACTGGTTCAAGTCCAGTACCGCCCATTGTTATAAATTCTTCTAAGAGCTTATCTTATGCTTGCTTCGTTTTTTCATGCTTGTTTTATTTTTTGATTTTGTGGCAGCAACCTTGTCATACAATTCTTTCGGAACCTGCAAATAGTGACGGGCCGAGACCTCAATTCCATGCCCGATCCAA
Source organism: Phycisphaerae bacterium (assembly GCA_030609625.1). Taxonomy (GTDB): domain Bacteria; phylum Planctomycetota; class Phycisphaerae; order Sedimentisphaerales; family Anaerobacaceae; genus NIOZ-UU13. Next base: position 29,744 of record JAUWBX010000001.1, on the reverse strand, counting down.
GTCGATACAGCATACTGTGGATAAACTTGAGCCCAGTCTGTTTCACAGTTTCTTCTTATGATTTTAAAGGCATCTTTCCATCGCTGCAGTCCAGCTTGTAAACGGCGGAGCAAAAGTGTACCACTTGGCGGGCGGTTGAAAATTGTACCACTGTAACCGAAAACCTGTGATAATCGGCGGTAAAACGTCATTTAAAGAGTTTTACAGTTGTTATCACGGGAGATTACAGGAGTGTACAAAGACAAAGCATCCGAGGACAAGTTGCTTGCCAAAGGGTTTGATGAATGAAATCAGGAGTCTGCTAAAGCAAAAAGGTATAGCAACAAAAAGAGCAGGAAGAATTAGAAAGCTAAAAGCTTATCTTTTTCATCCTGACCCCCTTTTCAGCATTTTTCGCCACTCAAAGAAATCATCAAAACTGCAAAACTGTCAAAGTCGGGTTGAAAATGTTTTGACAAATTAGTTAATTTGCCCCATAATACTTGCTGAAAATGGCTAAGTTTCTGGATATTAATCGTTTTGGTAAGGATTATGTGGTTTGTGTACAAATTGTGTGAGGTCAGGACAAAGCAGTGAGTAAAACACCGCAAGCGTGTAGAAATCCTACAATTGGACAATACGTATGGGCTACTACTACGGACAGCAAACGACCGCCTCGGCCTCGCAATAGTCTTCATATCGCCGTATTACTAATAATCTCGCTCGCAATAGGAATATATATAATAGCTACCACGGTTTTAATTGCTCAAGATGGAACACTATACGTCAGGCTTGCTCAAGACTTTCCTAAAAACCCAATTGGCGTGATAAAGCATGGATCTCCTTTTGGTTACCCGTTTCTTATTTTCTTAACTCATAAGGTGACCACATCCTTTTCGCAGGATGGCTCTATATATAGCTGGATTTACTCAGCACAAAGTGTGAGCTTACTATGCAGAGTGCTGTCACTGATACCGTTATATTTTATCGGGAAATTGCTGGTTGGGTCTCGGCGCAGCTTTTGGGGATTGTTGATTTTAATTATGCTGCCCTATCCAGCCGAATTCGGAAGTGATGTTATTCGGGAATGGCCTCATATCTTGTTTTTGTCCACAGGCCTTTTATTCTTAATTTGGGGCAGCAGATTCGGGAAGTGGTGGATGTTTGCAATCGCTGGATTGGCAGCAGGGCTTGGGCATACAATACGAGCGGAATGCGCACAAATAGTAATATATGGAATCTTGTGGCTGTTAATCAGTTTGTTTCTTCCAAGGCCGAATATAAGTAGGCTCAAGGCTATTCGCCTAACCCTGATCCTTCTAATCGGATTTGCAATTCCAGCAGCGCCTTATATGAAGGTCAGAGGAAGAGTTTTACCACCAAAACTAAAAAGGGTTATAAGCTGTAACACTCCATGGCAGTCCAGTAGGCTTGAGCAAAGTGGCTTTGATGGCACCGTAGCAGTACACACAGCTTCTGGGATGCCAACCGATATACTAAAAGCCCTTGGTCAGCTCGGCGAGAAAATCAGTGATAACCTTATGTACTTTTTTGTACTCCCGCTGATGGTTGGTCTTTATTGTCATTTCCGCAAACTACGAAGGACTTTGCTTACCGAAAGGTTTTTTATATTTGCTTTGATAGTTCTGTATGTGGTAATGATGGTGCTGCTGCATATTAATCATAGCTATATAAGTAGAAGGCATTGTATGCCTATCATTGTGTTTACTGCTTTTTACATTCCGGCTGGCCTGCAGATACTTGCACGCTGGCTAAGTAAGAGGACTTCTAAGAACGGTTTGGCCGTAAGGAAAAACAGACAACGCTGGTTTTTTATACTTGTGGCAGTAGGCTTTAGTATTTGTACGGCTAAGTTCGGCAGGATAACACCGCTGCGGTGGGAAAAGCAAGGCTATATTGATACGGCGAAATGGTTGAAGGAGAATACAAGCGAAAAAGGTCTAATCGCAATGGCAGCAATGGCAGATTCGCGGATTGGCTTTTATGCACAAAGGTCAAGCAGGAGAATGGATGGAGAGAATATCCCCGGCAATACCACATACGTAGTAAAATTCTTAGATGGCAAGCAGGCAGAAGACAGTATAACCTTTAACAGAGAAGTGCGAAAAAGATATTCGGTGTGGATGAGTAAGAAGAAAATGAAAAAAAGAATTGTTATTTACGAGGTGCTTTGACTTTACCAGCCTTTCTTTAAAAATACCACTGGAATTGTTTGCAGCAGGATATATATATTCAGCAAAAACGACCTTCTTTGAATATATAGAAAATCATATTTAATCTTGTGCTTAGGATGCAGGTCATAAAAACTTCTTACCTGGGCAAGACCAGTAAGCCCTGGCTTAACTGCAAGTCTTAGTCCCTGCAATGCCTTGTGCAGTTTAACAAAATGCGGTCGTTCCGGGCGGGGGCCGACAATAGACATCTGGCCACACAGTACATTGAATAACTGTGGCAATTCATCGAATCGGGTAGTTCGAAGGATTTTGCCTATTTTTGTAACGCGGCTGTCATTTTTTTGTGCCAATACCGGGCCAACCTTTTTTTCTGCATCTTTTACCATCGTCCTGAATTTATACAATGTAAATATTTTGCCATCTTTGCCAACCCTTTGTTGCTTATAGATTACTGCACCTCTGGATGTAAGTTTGATTAAAATAGAAATAATCAACATCGGCACCGCAGCTAAAATCAGCAATATCAATGAGGTTGATATATCCAGAATCGTAATAAAAAACTCGTCACGATCGGATCGTCTGCCCACGAAAGTATTCAGCAACTCAACTGAAGAGTTTCCGTTTATTCTTTCAGGTAGGATCTCCAGATAAACTGAAGGACTGAATAGAATGTCAGCTTTTAACTTTCGCTCCAGAAAGAGCAGTAGGTTCAGGTCTTTTGCATTAGTGATTTTTTCGCTTATTACTATTTCGTCAACATTCGAATATTCCAGCAGTTCACGAATCTGGTCAATTCGCTTTCTTTCTACATTTGCCTTTTTGCCGACAATATCATCTACTTTGCCCTTGCCGAGGATTATCACCTGCTTTTTTATCTTCTTTTGTGTTTTCAGAACAAACTGATTAAACTTGAAAATTAAGAGCAGATTTACAAAAAACGAAATGGCAAATACACTTGTTGGGAATTTGCCCCATTGACTTCTGAAAATATAAATAAAAGCTACGCTAAGCAGCGTTCCCAGAAATACACCCGAAGACACTTTTTGAAAAAGTTCCCATGAAGACTTGAATCTGTTCTTATAAACTCTGAAAAAAGATAAAGCCGATATGTATATCAGCGTCAAAAATACAAAACTCTTTTTGTAAGGTGTAAAATTATACTCAGGAAATGGCAGGCCGTATCTGATAAGGAAAGCAAAAAGAAAGCCAAGGTTTATTAGAAGAGCATTAGCTAGTATTAAGATTATTCGCATGAACAAATTACCGCTTAGAGCCAACTTTTGCTGAAAAGAGAAAACTGCGCCATGACATAAGAGCTTTTAGAAGGATACCAGCATAAATAATAATATTTATGATTGGGTTGTAATTTTCAGCAAAATGTTTCTTATGAAATAGATACATTGAACGATAGAACTCGAAGGTGACCTTTCTGTTGTTGCTTTTGCTGCACTCTCCCTTATAATGAATAATCTTCGCATTTGGGTAATACATTACCTTCCATCCAGCCTTTTTTGCCCTAAAGCACCAGTCCAGTTCTTCGCCATACATAAAAAACCTTTCGTCAAGTTTGCCAATATTATCAACCACTTTTCTTCGAATCATTAAAAAAGCGCCCGAAACAGCATCTACTTCGTGAGGTTGATCAGGGCCAAGATAAGTCAGATTATATTTTGCCATTATTTTACTATTGGGAAAAAGCTTGCTTAACCCTGTTAGTCGGAAAAATGCTACTCCCGGAGTTGGAATACTTCTGCGACAGGCAAGCTGTAAGGTTCCATCTTCATTTAGGACTTTGCAGCCGCAAATCCCAACAGTTGGATTCTCACCCATAAAGTTAACTATCTTTTCAGGAGCATTCTGTAAAATCAGCGTATCAGGATTGAGAATAAGAATATAATCGCCGGTGCACTTTGCTATTGCTTGATTATTTGCTCTGGCAAAACCAACGTTTTCTTTGTTTTCAATTACATTGACCTGGGGAAAATATTCTTTAATCATCGTGATACTATCATCTTGGGAATTATTATCGACAACCCACACATCAAAAGGTGTTGCTATTGATTCTTTGTATATCGAGTCAATGCACTCCTTTAACAACCTTCCGGCGTTGTAGTTTACGATTATTATTGAGACCATTTTGCCTTTGTCCACCATAGCACTTCATAGTTTGGGGAACAAATGATGCTTCAATTCCATTTGTTTATTTGCAGCGATTACTTACGAGCCACCACAACCCGACGATTATAACCCCAGCGGGTTGGTGCTTTCACCAATATTATTTCAGTATTTTTGAAACCTGCTAGGCTCAGTCTCTCGACAATATCAAGCCCATAGTTCCTGAAACAAAGGACATTTCCAGCTCCACGAATATGGTCATCATGGTACTCGGCCCTTTCAAGAATTATGAGCTCCCCTTCGCTCAAACGCGCGCGTTCAACAGTCTGCTTATGAGCTGAGAGCGGAACCGTAAAGAGAAAGAGACCTCCTGGTTTTAATACCCGATACATCTGGCTAAATCCTTTAATGTCATCTGGCACATGCTCAAAAACTTCTGTACATGTACAGACATCAAAACTATCATTGGCATAAGTTAATTCTTGCACGTCCTGACATTGAACCGCTCCTTTATAAGCCCCGGGTGTAACGTCATCAAAATACTCTGAATATGTAAGATGGGATGCCCTTTTATGAAGAAACTTAAAGAATGGACCTCGGGACGAAAGCTCGTATATTTCCTTATCTTCCCAATTAGGCACCAGCTTTTTAAAAACACTGGCAAGGGCCATTGAAGTTACTGACGCTCTACAACGAACACATCTTATCGCGGATATATCATCGTTACGGAGTTTTATAAAAAGGGTTTTGCCACACATGGAGCACTTGCCGTATTCAATCCCCAATTCTTTCCACTTCATCATCCTAAGAGCCTGCTTTATCACTCTGAACACCGACGTTCTCCCGTTAGTGTTTGTTTCTCACTTAGAATTGATGTGTATACCTGTAGATAGTTCTCTGACATAGTTTTTGCGCTAAAGTTGCGAGTGACTGCTTGTACGGCAGCGATCGACATTTCTGCGTAGTCTTGAGCCAACACCTCACTGATCTTCTCTGCCAGACTATGTGCGTCACTCACTCGAAACAGCTTCGTGCTCGCCGGGCTGTATCGTGCAATCTCTCCATGTGATCGTATGTCACTCAGGATGCATGGAAGCCCGCAGGCCATTGCTTCCAGAACGGCATTTGGCATCCCTTCGGTATGAGAACCTGACACCAGAAAATCGGAGCCCTGCAGACAGGTTTTTACGTTTGTTACTCTGCCGGTCAAAAGAATCTTCCCTGTTTTGCGCAACGGGTCAAGTTTCTCCCGCATTACGCCGTCCCCGATAAAAATCATTGTGGTATTGGGAATTGCCGCCTTTAAAAATCCTTCTGCAACGCAAACAGGATCTTTCAACGCCGACAGATACCCTGTAACGGCAAATAACCGATGTTCGAGGGGGAGTCCCAATTGACTGCGAATTTGCTGTTTTCGTGCGGCTGCTGCGGGAAAATAAATCTCTTGGTCCACCGCGTTTGGAACGACATCGCAGGCAAATCCATATTCTTTCAAAAGCCTTTCGCTCAGAGTTTGAGATACGGTGATCGCTCTTTCGATTCGGCGCAACATTCTCAAATGAAGGGGTGCCATCAAATACCGGCCGACCCACCCGAAATCATAGTCGTAATTTTCAAAAAGGTGGTTGCGCACCGTTGTCACGGTATGAACTCTATAGTTAACACGAGCGGAGAACAAATCAGCCCGAAAACCGTTGCTGTGAACAATGTCAGGTCTGTGTTCGGAAATATAGTTACTGATACGACGTCGAGCACGGAAAAAACTGGTGAATTGAGCCAGACCAAAACTGGAAACCGGGATTCCCATGCGGATAAATTCATCCATCAAGGAATCCTGCGGTTCCGGCGACAAAGTCAGAATCTGCGGAAGACAACGTTGGCGGTCAAGATATTTGATCAGATTGAACAATTGCTGTGTGGGGCCGCACCTTCGAAGCGTAGATACTATGTATAAGATCTTAAACATATTGACATGTTCTCATTTTGGCATCGGTCGTTTCAGTCCTGACTACAGATAACAGCGATCTCTCACCTTTTCCGATGTAAACCAACATCAGAGACAATATTAACGTTTGTGACTTGTGCCAATATAATGCGGAGTGCGTTAAACTCAATACCAGAATACACAGTAAGAATCCAAAACAGATCACCGCCCGCGTATCATAGAATCTGCCATGTGCTAACCTCCACAAACGACGGCCAAGGTATGCTAAAGGCCATGTAAATAGAAACAGCCCCAATAAACCGCCTTCAACACAAACACTCAAAAATGCATTTTGGGCTGTTCCGCCCCCAAACTCCGCCTTGTATAAGGGAACTTCCTGCCCAAACCCGTGTCCTATAAGAGGCGACCTGGCTATTAAATTCAATGCCCTGCGCCACATTATATGATGGTCTGAAAGTCCTTCACCGGTTGACAGGTTAATGCGAACGGCCGAGCGAATCAGCTCCCCTTCATATATTGCAAGACATGTGAACATGCCGACAAATAGCATAATAATCACGGCTTTTGCGGGACGGCTCCCGCGTGCCAACAATATGAAAGTCAGCCAGGCTGTTCCAATGCCAGCCACCGCCACCCGGGAAAAAGTAAACAATGGGATCAAGCTAAAGGCACCTGCCGCCACCCAGAATATTCCCTTTTTTATCCCCGACATCTCATAGCTGATTAAGGCCATGATAAAAGCAAACATAATGGCATAGCTGGCGGAAGTGTTAGCATTCCATGTCTTGAAACTCAAAGCGGTTTTTAGTCGAAATGAATATGCCAAAAGTGAAATTTGAGCTGCTTTACTATGCCATGTAAGTAAGATTTGCAGCATAAGAATGCTGCCGCCAAGTAGCAAACCCCACCCCAGCCATACAAATAATCGTGGAGATTTTAGAATCGTAGAAAGTGTTACTAAAATAAGCATGCAGCCCAGCATTCGGAACAGCGAATAGTAATCAAATGGCAGATCCAGGATGAGGGTGACACACGAAGATAATAGACAAGAGACTGCAAAGAGCGCTGCGAGCTTCAGGAATTTCAACTGGGTTTTCGTAAAACGATAGGGATGGTATAGCCCGTTAATAAGGACGCAAAGAAACAAAATCACCATGATGCCATCGTCTAATCGCAGACGTATATTATAAAAAGCGATCGCTATATCCGGCAAACCGGTGGAGGTGCCGTAAAGAAACAGCAGGATGTTTGTTATCTTTTTTTTTATATCGCTGGAAAGAATCTGCTGTAATTTCATCACGTTTGTGCGATCCTGCAAAGCTCTATTAGCTTATGCTTATCTATATACCAAAAGATACTGTTGCGGATTCTGCGGACCGGACGTACCCTTTTAGCCACATGTGACAATATCACTGTAATATCATTTACATTCGAATATCTTTTTTGAATCATGCGGTTCTCAGCCCGCATTATGCGCTGGTTAGTTGTGGTTTTGGATTTCTTATGCGACCGATATGCCGCCAGATAACTGTTGATTGCCTCAATCCGGCCATATTTCCTGATACGGAGAAATAAGTCCGCGTCGAAGCTGAAATACATTTCGGTGTTCAGTTGTCCGACCGCTTCATATGCCGACTTTTTCCAAAAGGTTGCCATTTGGTAAAAGCCGGTTCCAAGATACAACATAGACCTCCAGGATCGCATAATCGGGATACTAACTGAAAACGGTTTTCCGTCCGTATCGATTATGACACATCGACCTGTTACAGCACATATCTCGCTTGATGCTAAGAATGCCTTTGCCACATTTATAAGTGCGTTTGGCATGAGCATATCGTCGCTGTTAAGCCATCCCAGGATTGTTCCGCTCGAAGACGCAAAACCTTTTGCGATTGCTGCGGCTTGTCCCTTGTCCGGGCCACTTTCCCAGTGAGACAGTTGATTCGAATATCGCTTAATGACATCAACGGAATTGTCCGTCGAACCGCCATCCAACACCATATATTCAAGATTTGGATATTGCTGGTTTAGGATGCTGAGGATAGTTTTTTCCAAAAACCGACCCTGGTTGTAAGACGGAGTAACGATAGAGATTTTAGGCCACTGTGAGATGTCTTCAGCCTTTGTACGCGTAGTGCCAATAGTACCTGCACAAGTACACACTATTCTATAGTCTCCAAATTAAAACTCAATAGGAATGCTTTTTCTGCCCCCGCAGCATATTCGAGTTTGCCCTGTCTTGGAAGGTATTTATCAGTCAAGCGAGCTGCTATCAGATATAATTTTCTTAAGCAATTGCCCGGCCTGCATTGCACCTTTCCTTACTTCGATCATTTTTTCCTGTAAATTCTTACGAATCTCATCAGAATGATCCATTACCAACTTAAGCTTCTCAACAATAAGCTCTGGCTCGCATTGCTCCTTTTTGACAACATAATCAAGGCAATTGAACAACCGTTGATTGAATCCTTCTGCCTTAAAACTATAAACAAGACTCACAGTAGGCACGTATGTACTGAAAGCAGCTATCGTGGAATGCGCTCGTGCGCCGACAAAGGCGTGCAATTTAGATATTGCCCATTTGATCTGGGCCGCCGTCCATAATTTTGGCAGGCATATTACACCAGGCCAGCGAGAGGCATTCTCTTTCAAGACGCCATCCAAAAGAGCGTGATCATCACGGCCATAATTCACACAATGAGGAACCAAAATGATTGGACGTCCGAATCGTTGGCGTACTGCCTCAACAATTCTGTAAACAGCATCCTCATGGTTTTCTGAAAAGCGCGTTTGACTAATGAATAAATTGCTCAGCGATATCCCAATTGCTCCACGAGGAAGCTTTTCAACAAATTCAGGATCATCAGGCATCTCCGGTTCCATCAGAAAAGCCGGGTCTTCTACCAAGTGCACATTGTCTTTAACCCCATTATCAGCTAAATATTGTTGCGATACAGTCTCGCGGACAAAAACACCGGAAAGATTCCTGAGATGACGGAACACCGACTTCTGATATTTTGGCGATCCTGTAAAAGGCCCTACAGACGCCCCCCAAAGTATGGCCGGTATCTTTAAATCTTCGGCCAAATCATTTTGCGCGATTTGTAAAAATGGCCTCTTGATATAGTTGTCTCCACCAAGCGAAAGCACGGCATCTGCTTTTTTAATTTCAGGCAACAGGCCTCTGGCAAAATGTTTGTAGGCAACCGGCCGAGTAAGGATCGCCTTTCGAGCTTGATTGAAAAACCATTGTATCGAATGCGGTTTGGGCAGGAAAACAGGCTTGTGAATGATTCCGGGATCCGTCTCAGGAATATCAGAATAAGGAAAAAGTGCCGTTTCTGCAGATACAATCTCGGGACGATCGAAAAACCCTCTCAAGGTTATGACCGTACCCCGAACAATCGCTTCAGAACCGTGATTCATATACGTTGAATTGCCTGCCAGTAAAAACCGCATAGGTATATCCTTGTTATCTGCTGGTAAAAATGGGTACCCAGGAAATAATTTTCTTAATAAAACCACGGCACCACTTAATGAGCACAAGTGTTGCCCTAGATAAGCGCATAGTTCTGTAAAATTCTTTAAGTTTTTTCCCGCATTTTAGCCAAATATCGGGGCTGCTTTGCGAAATGATTAATCTGCTTCTAATCTCCAATCGAGAATCATACCTCAATTTAGATTTTTGGCTGACTCGCTTGGCTGGTGTTGTCAGGCCTTCCTTGTCACAGTGAGCCAATCTCTCCGAAATGGCTTTGCGTTTTTCGAATATCACACTAATTTGACTTCGAATTACTTGCTCGATGGGCAGATGACTTATCTGAAGAGCTTTCTCAGAATCAGGATTTTCTATCAGATCAAGTAAATCCTTATTACGTATTAACATAATCGTATGCCCACGATTATCATTTCTATACGGTGATAACCAAGCATCCATAAAGCAGGCGTCGGCCAGCTCGGCAAATACATCGTCACAAAAGTTGCAAGCGTTAGGCGTAAAGTAGCGGTCACACCAAATTCGGCTCATGCCCTCGGTCCAGAAAACTACACCTTCACGGCTCGGATTCATCCCGTTTTCAGAAACGAATTTCATTCCAAAATCTGACGCCGGACGGTTTGGGTCTTTGATACGAAACGTAACTTGCTTGAGGTAATGAGGGTCTCCACCACCCAATGCGCAGATATATTCAGCAAAAAACTTACTCTTTAACTGGCTACAAACTAAGCCTAACACAAATTTTATTCTGCGTTTAAGTTTTGGATTTATCTGTATTGCCAAACGAATGGCCTTACAAAAACAAGGAAGGCCAATTATGGCATATCGCCCATCATGTGATAAAATGTGTTTAATAACCTCGCTTGTTTCGACAGGATAATAACAGGAACGGGAACATTCACGAACTTCCTCAGGGGTGTTACATATCTTAAACTTAAATAATTTTTCCGGGTCATTGTTTGGAGACACGCAAGCCACATAGTCAACAAGGTTATCAGTAAGTAATTTTTCCAATGTCCAAGTTGCCAAACCGCCAGATGACCCGTTTTCACGGTGACTCTTAATATTAGAATATCCAACAAAGGAATCTATATAATAGCCGGTTTCCGGCGTATGTTTAATTCCAGGCGTCTCTGCAAAAAGCTTCTTACCCAGTGTGTCCTCGTTATCTTTGTTGTTATAGAATGGGCATACCTTTAAGCATAGATCACATTTTTCCCCGCAGCTATTACCGATTTCAAGAGCATTATACTCACCGAAGCTGTTAAATTCGATTTTTAGGTTTTCGCGTGGGCATACACTGGCGCAAACCCCACAACCAATACAGAGGTTTTTAGCAACAACTTCAGTGCATACATTTTTATGGCCTGTAATATTATTCATGATTTCGGACATGCAGAATCATGGCAACCCAGTATAATCCCATGGATATGCCATGCGCAATTAGAAGCGATATCGCTGCGCCCATCCCCCCTAACTTCGGAATCAAAAAAAGACAGAACAAGACACTTAGAATACCACCTACAATAACACTGGCAAAATAGGTTTTTTCCATTCGGGCAGCGATCACGTATTGTGAGGCAACAAGACCAAGAGGAAAACACATTAGGTATATTCCGAGAATTCGCAAGGTTCCTGCCTCGGAAGCATACTCAGGACGGAATAGAGTTTTCAGGATTAGTCCCGGGCAAAACAAGGCACTAATGGCTATTGGAGAAGCGACAGCAAACATCACGGCGGAATATTTCACCAAGAACCTTCTCCTTGTATTCCTGTCCGTTCCTTCTCGGGTGATTCTGGCAGTTGCTGGTTTGCCAATCCTTGCTACCTGGTTCAATAAGAGCATTGCAACTGCAACTATTTGCCAGGCCGCTGCATATCCGCCAAGTTCGGCATTTCCCCTGAAATATTTTAACACAAGCTGATTTAAGACACCAAAGGACAGACAACCTATAGCAGCCGCCCATACCAAAAGATTGGCGAATCCAAGCTTGATAGCTGTCTTTGCCAGAGACTCTTTTGCTTTATAAAATTCGATTCGCCTAAACGCCCACCGTTGCTGCATAAACAGGTATAGAGCCACAGAGGCCATCATCCCCCCGCCGATCAGGCCAATGCTAAGCTTACTCGGAAAAAATAATATCACAGCCCAGATCAGCGCATAATAGCAGCACTTCTGCACAAGGTTATAGACTGCGTGACGTGACATTTTCTGCCAACTGTCATACACGGCTTGCAGGTCCAAAGCCATAAGGGAGGTACCAAGTACTACAGCAATCACACCCCAGCTAAGCTCGCTACTCGCAAAAGTCAACTTCCAACTGACCAACGCCAGGATCACCACAACTAAGAGCAAGCCTCGTAAAACAAGACTTCCAGCAACTAATTGACCAAAACGCCTTGGGTAATGTATGAGGTCACGTACAAAGGTTCGGTCTAGACCAAACCTGACTATGACTGCTCCATAGCTTCCTAATGCAAGGCCATAAGCGAGCAGGCCGAAACTTTCTTTCCCCAGCACATTTGCAATTTTCACTCGCGTAAGGAAACCCAGCCCGGCCACCATGAAGTTGATGATGACCAGCGAGGATAGGTTCTGTAGACTCGCCTTGTGCGAAATGAAAATATCTTTCAGCTTACCCAAAGGTCCGTGCGCTGGGTTCCAAGGCCGGTCAATGGTTTCAGCCTGAGTTAGCTCTTCGCAGTCACTTGCCTCAACCATTTCAGAATTCAGTTTAGACATTCTTTTAGCTGTTAGCAATTAGCAGTTAATGGTTAGCGTTTAGCGTATAGCGTATAGCGGTTAGCTTTTACGCAAACCAGCAAAGCTGGTGGTTACAGGTAACAGGTTAAAAGGACTTTTCACTTTCTCACCTTCCACCTTCACACTTTCTCACTCGCTCAGTTCCGTAATTTCTTCGTCCCTCAGCGCACGGTCGTACGCTCGGAGGTCGGCCATAGCGAAGGGCCAATCTGAGTCACTGCTCTGATAGGCTTGTCCAATCGCTCGCGGGTCCCATGCTCCGGCGAAAAAGCCTTTCGCATAGTCGGGGTGGCTCTTGGTCGCTTGAAGGGCGCCGTCTATCCACAGTGTTAACATCTGGCCCTGGCGGCGATAGACCACGTGCCGCCAGTGACCATTGAGCATGCCGGACGCCGAATAGAGCCACATATAACCATCACCCCATCCCACCAGCCAGTAGATGCGGTCGTTGCTAACATAGCCCGTTACGTGCGGCTCCGAAAACGACATCCGCCGACGGAAGAATATCTTTGTGGTGTCGCCGGGGCTGCTATCGGTCTTGTACCAGAACGCCAGGGTGAAATCCCGGCCCGCACCCACCATCTCGCTCAGCAACGTCGGCCCGAAATCTATCCGGTCGTCCACACCGTCAAAGGCCAGAGCTGTGGTCCCGTTCGGCCCAGGGACGGAATGGGTGTTAGTGTTGGGGTTGCCGCCCGGATCGATGAATGTCTGATGACGCTGGCTTGCGGCAGAGTCCAGAACTGTTGGATTTGACGCGTTGTCATTCATGGTCAGGTGCAGGATCGGCGGACGCAGGTCGCCGAGCAGTTCTATCTTGTGGAGAAAAATCCCGTCCATCGGTGCCGGATTATTGTCGTACTGGCAGAAACGAATCTGGAATTCGCTGCTATAAGAAAGCCCCCACTGGGCAATCGCAGCGTCCAGATCGATATCGTAGCCAAGGAACCGGTCAGACCGCAGGTGCCGCAGGTCCTGGATTTCGTACCAGGCCACCCCATCCGCACTGACCGCCACACCGTCGAAATCGGCTTCCCCTGTGAATGGATTCGGCGGCGGGGCGTGCGGCTCATCGCCGAATTCCATCGCCTCGAAGGCAAGATGTACGTTTTCGTAGCCTGACAGGTCAAAGGTCAGGGTGACAGCGTTGCGGGCATACTTGAAGTCCTTGACCAGGTCGGACATCTTGATAGACACGCCTTCCGGCAGGCTCGACAGGTCAACGCCGGGGCCGGATTGAGTGATTTGAGTTGGAGTGATAATCATAGTTAAGTCCAGTGGCAAAGGGGCAGAGGCTCAGAGTTACCTTTGTACCTTTGCACCTTTGTGCCTTTGTACCTTCTCTACAAAACCACCGCAACCGTATTACTCGGCACACCGTCGCCAGCCTTGTTCGTAGCGATTACGCGATACTCCAAGTCTTTGCCGCGTTCCTGGTTATTGAGCGTCGCCTCGGACTCAATTGCCATACTCACCAGCATCCAGTCGCCCGCGGGCCGTTCGCGCCTTTCGATCTTATAGGCTGCCACGGCGCCGCCGTCGGTCGGCTTTTTCCAGTCGAGGAAGACCCATCCTTCGCCTTGTTGCGGGGCCTCCAGCGCTCGGGCCTGGCCCGGCACTTCCAGCTCGGTTGGTGCGGCCCGGCCGCCCCAGCCAAGGGTGCTCAATTTCGCATCGTCGTAGTTGACCGCATCCTCGGCATAGCGCAGGTCCGCCCGCATAGCCGTGACCAGCTCCTCCATGCCCGCGTTCTTGGTCGCCGTCACCTGCTCGGCGGCGGCCTGAGCGGCCACCTGCTCGTCACTGAGTGTGATGAATGAGTCAAGCAGCGCCTGCAGGGCCGCCGAAGCGACCGGCGGCGTGGGGAAATCCGCCGCATTAGCGGCGAGACCCGTTACGATATTCTGTGCCAATGCCTTTATTTCTGCTTCTCTATCGGGAAAACGTGCCATGATTCAATCCTTCCTTTCTGGTAAAATGTGGTTATTTGGTTTTCTCGTTCATATGTTTTTCCCAGCGTATCACAGTTATACGGTAATACGGTCAAACAGTGATACTGTTATACTGTTCTACTATGAAACCGTCGTATTGTCAAACCGTAAATTACACACTTCCGCACTCTCGCACTCCCACCGCTCCTCTGTCCCTTTGCGCGCCTATGTGCCTTTTTTTCAATACTTCTGCCTTTTTTTAACCCAAACGTCTTATTTCCAATTAGAAACGCATCATTTCCAACTGGAAACGTCTCATTTTCAGTTAAAATCGCCTCGTTCTCAGTTGTAAATGTCCTATTTTCAACTGGAAACGTTTCATTCCTTCTTGGCAACGCCTTATTCTTAACTGGAAATGCCTCATTTACTCTTGGCAACGCCTTGATGCAAGCCTACATTAGTACGATACAAACTTACAATGCCACATTGTAAAGTTGCAATATCATAATGTAATCTTCCTTTGTAGGAAATCTTGGCATACTTGTTCTTAACCACGGATTACACAGATTTCGCAGATTTTAAGCGAATCTTTTCAGGCTATTTCATTTTGTTGGAGGCTTTTAGTGATTATTCAAGTTTATTTTGTTCTGCACTGATGGACTCAAAGAGATTTCGCATCGCTGGCAAGAATCCAGTGAGAGAATCATAAATAGTCAGTGCATCCGAAGCGCTATAGGTATGCGACATGCGATTCCTCGCAGACAGCATCTCAAGCCATACCAATTCATTATCAATCCAACCGTTAGCAAAAGCCTGCTTCAAACAACCTTTCGGAGAATTGCAATTTTCCAATCCAAGCTCGCTGCCAAAAACTTTAATACTTTTCCATGCCAATTCAAAACAGAACTCGAAATATTGTATGCAACCTGCCCGCACAAGGTCACTGTCTGTAGGGGTTGACAGGGCAACTTCAAAATTCTTTAATGCTTTCTCAAAGTCATCGAAAATGATTTTGCTATTCATAAATAATCTCCGCTGTTTTCATTGCCTCTTTTCTAAACGACAGGCTTACACGGTTTAGATCGACTAACTCTATAGAGTAAAGAGTTTCAATACTCTCAAGCAAATCTTCAATGGTGTAAAATGTTTTCAAAGGAATTGGGCGTTTCCCATAAACACCAACATCAAAATCTGAACGGCATTTAGCCGTTCCCGCAGCCCTCGAGCCGAAAAGAAAGACTTTATAGCCCTTCAGTCCGAAAGCAGCTTTACGAAGCTGTTCTTTAATCAGTTGCTTTATAGCTTCTTCTCTGGATGTCATTATTACTCAAACCGCAGATTACGCGAATGTTAGTTCATAGTGGAATAATCATCGGTCAATCTTCTTAGACTCCGTCCCCTTCGGCTGCGCTCAGGGCAGGCCTGTGGGTTGCAGCTAACCGCTGATTACGTTGACATTTTTATTTGTTTAGCCAAAGAACAGCTTCTATGAAGTCTGAGCTTGGCTTTTTTTAAGGCCTTCTAACAGGAAAGCCACAAATACTGACATCATTAATGCTACCGCAAACACAATAGTACTCTTCTTGGTTGTTCCTTTTGAAACAGCATAGGTGCCCGGATTTTCTGTAACAGGAACACTTGCGGCTATCCGGTTCTCAATTCTTTTAGTATACGAGCTTAAATAATCCTTCAATTCCTCCTTCTCAACTTCTTTCACTGATTCAAGCAGAAATAAACGGAATTGTTGTATGGTATAGTCTGATAACGCCTTATTTTTCACCTCAGCGAAAAGCTTTTCGTTTAGGTCAAGTAAATTCTTATAATACTTGTACTTCTCCTCATTTTCCTTAATAGTTTCCTCAAGTTGTATTATTTTCGATTCAGCAGCTTGTATTTGGTACTCAATAGGCAAATACTCACTTCTGCCACCCACATCAAACTGTAGTATGATATCACTTTCGATTTTATCTGGAGTTTGGGTTTTTATGCTCTTAAGTTTTTCTAAAGTAGATTTATTTTTTTTAAATGTAAGCTCCAAACTAAATCTGTTACTTTCAATATCGGCCCTCATAGTTTTGTCTGTTCGTATATTAGCAGACAACTGCTCTTGAATCATATATGTAGGAATCACATTTTCAAGATTGCTCCTTATTACAGAAGCTATCTTGAGAAGATCTTCTTTCGGTTCACCAGCTATAGTCATATTTAGTAGTTGAGCTTTTAGTTTTTGGATTTGCTCTAATTGTTCAGGATCCGTTACTTTTGCCTCGGAAAGGTCGGTATAGGAAGGCACTGCTTCAAACTTTAATAACTTCTTCAAAACATCAAGACTATTTCCAGCATTGCGTATTAGTTTAGCATATCCATTGAGACCATTTTCTCGTAGTACATTTATAATCTTATTTAAATTTTCTTCACTGTAGAATCTGTTGATGAGGATATTGTAATTCTTTTCGTTAAGATTCCAATTGCTTACATCATCTCTTACATCATCTCTTACATCATAGACATAAGTAACTTCATAATTTCTTGGCGAAAAGAAAAAAACCAACCCGACTATCAACGCTGGCAAAACTGAGCCAAGCACAATGAAGTATCTCCGCTTCCAGAGAACTAACAAATAATCTATCAGATTTATCTCATCTTCGTAGATGTTTGCTTCTTCGTGAACATCGTTACCAGTAGCTTGCTTGATTGGACTGTCATTTTCTGAACCTGCCATATTATTGGCCTCCTGCCAGAGTTTAAGAGAATCCACAAATCCCCAAAGCCATACACAAAAACGCATTATTCGTGTTGTTTTGCCACGTTATTTCTCGGAGCGCTTTATTACCTAATAATTCAGATTCAAATAGTACCCCCCCCCTATCAATAATCAAGCTTTTTTTTCTTAGAAATCTAAGCGGGATTTTCAAAAAATCGGGCATATACTTTGTGTACACCCTTGGGTTTTTGGACATAACACCGTACATATCTAACATTACTCATTTTTGTTCCCCCGTTCCCGCTTTCCTATTAACTTAAAATATTCATCTTCAGGGACAACGTGATAGAATTTACCTCTGCGGATTATTAGGCCGTTTTCGATAGTGACACACTCTTCAAGAAATAATCCAAGTCAGAGGAGCAAAAGAACAACTACAGTTCCAACTCTAAAATACATTTTAAGTCTCTTTTTGTGTTCATGATATGACCGGACCATTGCATCCTGTCATGCAGAGCAAATAGAATGCTAAAGTACATAGAAAAACATTTCTACAAGATTGGAAACTGCTGGAACCCTTTTTCACTTGATATCTCCGATTTAACTTTTTCCATAGCTGTACGCCAAATGCTCTATCCAGCTTAGAGCCTCTAAAGAAATTGGCTGGATGTCATTCTGAGCGGAACGTAGTGTAGCGAAGAATCTCTAATCCTTTTCTAATGCCAGAGGCTTCGCTTTGCTCAGCACGACAATAAGAGCAAGCATTCATGTTGTTAGAAGCTCTTAGTATATTTATCGTTATTATCGGGTCTGTAACTGGCCATACAATCCCTGGTTCTGACACTCGAAAAACCCTGTTTTGAGATAGTAAAGAACCACAAGACAACTCTAATTTCATATCAGGCTTGATTTCCACCTGTTCTAGGCCTTATACGCGACAATAGTTGATGACAAAGCCGTGGGTATTCGTTCCCTTGCTTCGACTTTGGAAAAACCTGGCCCTCTGATTGAATCAAGCGCAAAGTACCCTCCAGGTCGTTTAGCGCTTAACTCACACTCACTTAATACCAACTACCAAAAAATGCTTGACCAAGAGCGTTGGTGGCCTGACCCCCAACAACTGTACCATTGTGGATTAGAGGGCATCCTCAAGTATAATTCGGTAAATGATAACCCAATCCGAAGGTATTTACTCTACGTTTCGTTCTTCGTTTTCGATTAATCTCTTCAGCAAATGCCTATGGCAATATGGGTTGTCTTCGTACTCGTAGCAGAACAGGGTTATTGTGTCACTTTTAGCTCTCTTTGCCAAATCTCTGATTGCCTCGAGCTGACCGCGCATTTCTTCGTGGTAGCGGAGCATGTACTTCTCTCACGAGATCCTCTGCTTCTTCCAACCACGAACGAGTTCGTCGCTTGGTGCCAAATTCCACAGCCAATCCGTTATGGATAGACGCTCCCTCGAAACGCCACGAGGCCAATAACGGGTAACTAATATTCGGTTACCATCCAATTCTTCAACCGGGTCGTACAAGTGTTTTGTTTTTACCATGGCAGTACCTATATAAGATAATCATACCAAATTGTTTCCAACAGACTCAAGCACTCGCAAGCAAGGGACGAGTCCAAACACATCGCGCTCATAGGATAGCCAATTTTGTGGCAATTTTGTGGCAGTTTTAGTTCTAAAACAGGTCTGGAACCAGTTTCAAGCCAGTTCGAAAACAGTGTCTAAGTCCTTATGTGGCCTGTAGTAAGCTCTTTATTGGCAAGGTGTTAGAAAACCCCGGTCCCTGCTCGACACGCAGGAGGTCACTGGTTCAAGTCCAGTACCGCCCAGTTTCACAACCTTGTTGTCAATCGCAGGCAACGAGGTTTTTTTATTGCCCAACATCTTTGTTTTTAAGTGATTATGTCTCAAGACTACTTGATGAGGATTTTTACTGCCCGTTGCCAACTGTATCGGTAAAGCATCGATTGCAATATTTTCGTCCCCGTGTACGACAGGTATAGACGGACATTGTCATACTAACCAGCAAGAGCTGCTAAGCGCATCGCAATGAATGCATCAAGATTCGCGTCAGCACCTTCTGTTGCAGGTGCAATGTACTTGTCTATTACTAACGCCACGGCCTCATCTAATGACCATCCCATGCCAGTGCTAAGGATTCCGACATATTCTACGAGAGCGTCAAGCCACTGTCCGGCCGCGGTATAATATGTGTTATCATCGCCGTGGCGTGCTATTGCGTCGGCAATTGATGCCATTTGCTCTTCAGATGGTGGAGCGGTTACCGGAGCAAATTGATTTACTGCTTGTGCCAAAGCAGCTATATAAGTCCTTTCGGTATCTTGTAAAATTGTAGCTGTATCCTTAAGTCTTGCACATGCCTTGCACGGCTGTATGTCCATATCAAAGGCCAGCGTAATTGTCTCCCAAATCTTGAGCGTCCTTTCGTCAATTCCAAGTTCATCAGCCGCCCACTTCATTAGAGCCGGACAACCCGAAATTGCCAATTCTACTTTTTCACCAATCGGTGCCGCCTGCGTAGTTGTCGTATCACCATCTCCGTCACCGTCTCCATCGTCATCTCCATTATCGTCTCCATCATCGTCATCTCCGTCATCGTCGTCTCCGTTATCGTCGTCTCCGTTACCGTCTCCGTCATCACTGTTGCCTGCGGCATTGATTATTATTTCTGCCGTATCTTCACCATCTGTGTCTATAGCTGACTCATAACTTTCCACGTGAGCTTTGTCGGCATCAGCCAAAGGCTTTGCGGCTTTTGGCCCGAATTCGATATTTCCCCATGCATCTACCTCTATAGTCGCTTCAGATGTCCCATTTTTTGAGGCTTTTGCCATCGCTGTTAGATCACCGTTTATAAATACATCCCCACTTGTAGGCTCATCATTAGTACCTGCGTAAATCCTGACTTCGGCTGTGGTTACGCCCCCTGGAAGGGAGTCTTCCTTACCGTGAGAATAGGCGCCAACGTCACCGTTGAGAACCACATCTTCACCGGCACTTAGACGTATCGTGGCTTGGGCATCCGCGCCGTTCGGGACATTCAGTATCGCAGCTCCCTTTTTTCCAACCGAAACATCGCCATCAATTGTTAGGCTGCCGGAAGCGTCAACATCAATTTCACCAGAGCCCCATCCACTTCTGATATGCAGGTCTCTTGTTATTATGTCACCTCCGTTATCAGTGGTAACAATAATTTTACCCGAAGGAACTTTATCTCTGCCGCCAGCTTTACCAGTTTCCAGATTGCCGATATTGATGCCGCCTCCACCAGATTCAATAACGATATTACCCGTAGTTGTTGATATTGTATCGCTTTCATGGAAAGAGATGAAGCTATCAGTGCCTGTCGTTTGAAAGGTAACGTTCCTGGTGTCCGCATCAAGCTCATTATCAATCAAATCTTCCATAATAATGGATTCAACTGCCAGTAGAAAAATATCAGCTAATTGGGTTTCAAGCTGTTCTTCATAAAGAGTATCCGTAGTATTTGTACCATCACCATCTTTAACAACAATATTGTCGGGATCAATCAGTAACGTGCCGAATTTCCCATTTGCCGCCGAGGCATCAACGTCACCGGCAAAAACAAAGTGGTCGCCGCTGATTTCTACAAACCCGCCGTTGCCTGACTCGCTGCCACCTTTTGCTTCAATCAGCGAGCCTTTACTTAGGATAGCTGTACCTTCGGACTGTACGATAACTTTGCCGCCGTCGCCGTTGGCCCCGGCATTTGCCGTGGTCAGGCTGCCTGCACCAAGTACAACTTCTTCAGTGGCAGTCAAGCTGATACTGCCACCATCACCATCGACTGCATCTGCATTGATGGTGCCCCTGTTTTCGACGCGTGCAGCATTTAACGTTACTTTCCCGGCCGCCGTAGCGAGAGTACCGATATTAGCAACAGCCATGGAAAAGGTATCACCAGCAGCAAGAACTATCGTCCCGCCTTCAGCGTTGATTAAACCTTCGTTAGTAACATCAGCAGGCACATCCGATATTTTAGTATCCATCGGCTCTGGAATTCCAGCGGAGTCCACTTCAACAAAAACACTTTCGCCGGGCTGTCCAAGCAATACCCTGTCACCGGCAGCCATTACAACATATCCTTCCGGACTTGTAATCGTGCCGGCATTCAGGACCTTCTTGCCGATGAGAGCAACGCTCTCGGCGGTAATATCACCATGATTGACGACCGCCCCGTTGCCGCCGGCAAATGCGTATTGTCCGTTCATAAAGTCGGTGTTTCTTATATCCAGGCTGGAGCCAACGAATTGTTTGGCTCGAATATAGGCGGTAGGGCCAAAGACAATGCCCTGAGTATTAACAATAAACACACTGCCATTCTCAGCAAACAACGAGCCGTCAAACTGCGTTAGGCCTCCATTAATTACTCTGTTCAGCACAGCAAAATTACTTTCCTTCAAGAAATTGAGAGTCTCGTTATAAGAAGTGTCCAGACTATCCCAGTTGATCACGGCCCTGCTGGAAATCATCTGTACATCGATGGTGTTGCCGTTTTGAACGATGGCGGCTGAGCCTGCCACAACGTTTGCAGCGGCCGGTGTGGCCTGCGCAACTGGAAGAGACATATTGAGAAACAAACAACATGCTATTATGCACACCAGGCTCTGCCTAAAATATTCCTTATGCAATCTTCTTATGATTTTCATCACCTCTTCTCCTGCCTACATCGATCTTAATTTTGCATGCTTATTGTCGCCTTATATTTCAATCTCGGCTGTTATTGCCAGGCAAGATTGCTACCACCGCAACATAAGGTTTACGCTCAGTCGGCCTTTTCCTCTTTTGGTATCATCTGTTGCTTTGAGTGGATAGCCGTAATACACTCCTGCACTAAAATTATCACCAAGTTCCAAGATTGTGCCTATGCCTATCGAAAGAAGTGTCTCATGTCCCTTTTCGTTACCGACAGGGTCTTTTATTCTGGCTCGGCCGAAGTCAATAAACGCCAACGGGGCCAGCTTTTTGAGTTGAAGTCTCTTAGATTCAACTTCGTCCGGCTCTGGCTCGTCAATCTGCCAGGCCTGGTTATATTTCACCAAGTCAAACTCATATTGAGCGGATGCAAGTATGCCGCCGTCGGCAACGATTTCATATTCATCATAGCCTCTAACAGAGTACATTCCTCCGAAGGTAGTCATTTTTGCAGGGATTAATCTTTCGTTGGGCTTTATGTATCTGAAAGCACCCCTTAGCTGCTGAATTTTGTTTTGATCCAGGTACCGGTTGTGGTTAGCTGAGGTGGTATAAATACTAAAATCCGGGTCTGCGCCCGTTCGGGCAAGCGCGAACTGGGCACGGTCCGAACCACCCATGCTTTCAACCCTGTTGAAGGTAAAAGAGGTACGTGACATATCATCTGAACGATGAATATCAATCCCAATTCCCCATAAATCCATCCCTACATCACTGGCGAGAAACTCAGGGAACAACGAAGGAGTGATCTTGCTTCTTTCGTGGCTTAGCGAACCGGTAACATCAAAGAACCAACCCTTCGTTTGAAAGACATTGTAACGCAATATACCGCCATAGAATGAACCGCTGCCGAGGAAATTGAACAGACCAGCCTCCGGGACTATGTCAAACTTACTGTATCCGCCGTAAAGCCCAAGGCGAAGTCGAGGACCGATTAGTGGAAAGTCGTAGCTTCCGAACAACGAATAATTGTCATCCATACTCGAATCCGCAGGGGCCTGATAAACAGCGGTTAATCTATCGTCTATGCCCAGAAGATTAGTATTGATCAGGCCAATTCTTGGAGACCATTGCCTGTCCCTTGTGCCGGAATTATCTAATTGGATAAAATAATGCCAGGGATTCGTTTCATAAACGTTGTACCCTAAGGCCAGTGTGTTCGGCTCGACGCCTCTCGAGACAATGGCAGCTACATATCTGTCGGGATTGAGATTGAGAAGATTGACAAAATCATCCAGTGCTTTTTGGTTTGCCACTTCACCCATTTTCAGCGGGGACCACTTATGGAGGATAGAACGGCGAAGATAACCTTTTTCAACCTCGTTCTGGTTAGCATCGTAAAACTCTATTTTTGTTCCAGTAATCGGGATTTCGAGAACTTTTATGAATAAAAGCTCACCCACCAACTCCACACCGTCTTTAATCGACGCCTCCGGCACATAAACATATATACCCGCGTAATGATTGTCTTCGTACACAGACAGTATATATTGCGTTAAGCCCTGAATAGTCCTCGACGAAACCATGCGGGGCAGGTCTGGCTGAGATATTATGTCATGGATGACTCTAAGGTCATAAAGATATTGGCTTTCGGCCTTCAGTAAAGGTTCATCGGAGGCGTTATATACCAAAGGCATGCCCTCCAGCAGCTCTTCAGTTGATATGCGAATATTGCCACTGATGAGCAGTTCCCTTACGGTCAAGCGTGGGCTCGTATCTTCGGGTAAACTCAGTTGCTCGATCTGCGTCTCACGTTTGGTCTTACCAGGTGAGAGTTGTGAAGATTGTTGGGGAGCATCAGCAACACAAACAACTGAGCATAAATAGAAAAAAACAACACACACCTTACTTATTGCGCCATTCATATTAGCTATCTCCTTAAGCTGGTCCGGAATAAAGGCGCAATGCACGCCCAAAGATTCTCTGAACCAGCAACATCCTGTGTTGGAAAATGGCAAGACCTACTGTACTATCCCCAATTAAACACATTATAGCAGAAAGAAATCTGAAAGGCAAGAAAAATCTACTTCTTCATATTATTTCGGTCCCATCTGTCGTTTGTGGGTGGATTCTTCAAGCACCTAATGGCTTTTATAAGCATAAATTATCCCATTTTATCGGAAGATTTCGCTGTGCAGCCGCCCGATATTTTATAATACTCCCCGAAAACTGGTCTATTCGAAATGAGACAGAATCTGCAAAACGACGCCCAGGATAGTTGCTATTATCAGGCAGATTTGGTATCTTAGTGTAAAGAAAGATTAAACGGTAAATCTAAATTAATCTTGAATAGGAATTAGAGATAAAGGGACTCATATTCGACATCAAGAAGTACGCCATACATGATGGCCCGGGTATCCGCACGACAGTGTTCTTCAAAGGCTGTCCATTGCAGTGCCAGTGGTGCCACAATCCGGAAAGCTGGAGCAGTTACGTCGAACACGGCCTGCGCAAAGGCCGATGTATAGGATGCGGCCAATGCGCAGAGGTATGCCCACAGCAGGCGATTTCGCTTGTCCCGTTATGGCCAAAGGGCGTCCCTTCGGGAGAAATTCTACCACGGGGCAGCAGGGGCGAAAAGAGAAGATTTCTAACGGAGATAGTTGAAAACCAGCCTATAACAGACATGAACAAATGCAATCTCTGCGGCCAATGTGTGGAGGCTTGTATAGCCGGTGCGAGGGAGATAATTGGACAAGAGATGACCGTTAGTGAGGTCATGGCTGAAGTTGAACAAGATATTATTTTCTACGACCAGTCCGGCGGTGGTGTTACATTCTCCGGAGGCGAACCGCTGATGCAGCCGGAGTTCCTTCTTGCTCTGCTGAATCAATGCCAGGCGCAGCAGATACACACAGCGGTGGATACGAGCTGTTATGCAGAACCGAAGATTGTAGAAATGGTCAGCAAAAGAACTGATTTGTTTCTTTGCGACCTCAAACATATGGACAACGAAATTCACGAGCGTTTTACCGGCGTGGGAAACAATTTGATATTGGATAATATCAGGCGTCTCTCGGAGGCCAGCAAAGAAATCGTTATCAGGATTCCGGTCGTTCCCGGCTTTAATGACGAGAAGGCAAATATTGAAGCGACAGGCAAATTTACAGCGTCACTGCAAAGTGTCAGCAGAATAGATATTCTGCCCTTCAACCGCGGAGGAAAAGAAAAATCAGCTCGACTTACGACGGAGAGCAAACTCATGCAAGTTGAAACTCCCGGCGAGGAGAAAATGAACTCGATAGCAAAGAATCTTAGCAAATACGGATTTGAGGTTAAGATTGGTGGTTAATAATATGAACGAAAGAGTAGCAAAACTACGGAAACAAAGTGTTGATATCAGGCCGTACATTTCCACTGAACGGGCGGAACTGTTGACTGAGTTTTATAAGAGCGATATTCCCCAACGTGAATCTGTTCCAGTCTGTCGTGCTTTATCATTTAAGTACCTTATGGAGAACAAGGCGATATGTATTAACGACGGTGAGCTGATTGTGGGTGAGCGTGGCCCAGCTCCGAAGGCCACGCCGACTTACCCCGAACTGTGCTGCCATAGCTTGGAGGACCTGCGCATACTGAATAGTCGGGAAAGAACACCATTTGTGGTTACGGAAGAGGTTAGAAAAATCTACAGCGAGAGAATCATTCCATTCTGGACAGGCAAAACCATGCGGGAAAAACTCTTCGGCGCTATGGACCAAAAGTGGCACCAGGCATTTAACGCAGGAGTGTTCACGGAATTTATGGAACAACGTGCCCCCGGCCACGCTATTCTTGATGACAAGATTTACCACAAGGGTATGCTGGATTTTAAACGTGACATCGCGGAAAACCGGAAAAAACTCGACTATTTTAATGACCCGTACGCCTATGAAAAGGACCAGGAATACCGGGCTATGAGCGTTTGTGCCGACGCAGTTATTATCTTCGCTCAGCGGTACGCCGCCAAGGCGAGGGAATTAGCACAACAGGAGAGCGATGCTGTTCGCCGTAGCGAATTGGAACAAATAGCCGAGGTTTGTTCACATGTACCAGCTCATGCACCTCGCAATTTTTTGGAGGCATTGCAGTCGTACTGGTTTGTACATCTGTCCGTGATTACAGAACTGAATACATGGGACTCCTTCAATCCCGGCCGCCTTGACCAGCACTTACTGGGGTTTTACGAAATGGGCTTACAGGAAGGGACCTTGTCGCCCGAACAGGCTAAAGAGCTGCTGCAGTGCTTCTGGATAAAGTTCAATAATCAGCCTGCTCCGCCGAAAGTTGGAGTTACCGAAGAACAAAGCGGAACCTACGTTGACTTTGCATTGATTAATACTGGCGGGGTAAGACCGGCCGATGGAAGTAATGCAGTCAACGATATTTCATATATGATTTTGGATGTGGTCGAGGAGATGCGTCTGCCCCAGCCCAGCTCCTGTATTCAAATCAGTAAGAGGAGTCCGGACCGGTTCCTAAAGCGTGCCTGCGAGGTGGTTCGCGCCGGATTCGGCCAACCTTCCGTGTTTAACACCGACGTCATCATCAAGGAAATGCTTCAGGACGGCAAGAATATGACGGACGCCCGCACAGGAGGTCCCAGCGGATGTGTAACAGTCAGCTCGTTCGGCAAGGAAAGCTGCACTCTGACCGGCTACATAAATTGGCCCAAGATTTTTGAGCTGGCCTGCAACAATGGAGTTGATTCGAACTCAGGCGAGCAGGTTGGTCCTCAAACAGGTGATGCCCGCAAATTCAATTCTTATCAGCAGCTAATGGATGCCTATAAGGAACAACTCAGATATTTCATCGATTTAAAAATCAGGTCTAACAATGTCATCGAACGGCTCTATGCTAACTACATGCCTGCTCCCTTTATGTCAATTCTAATGGACGACTGCATCGCTCGTGGGCTCGATTACCACAACGGCGGGGCAAGGTATAATCCAACCTATATCCAGGGTGTTGGTATCGGCACGGTAACCGATGCGCTGGCAGCGGTAAAGTATAATGTTTTCGAGCAGCAAAACATCGCTATGGATGGATTACTGACGGCGATGCAGGCTGATTTTAAAGGACACGAACGCCTGCAGCAAATGCTGCTGCATCATACACCCAAATACGGCAATGACGATAATTACGCGGACAGCATTGCCGAAGAAGTATTTAACGCTTACTACGATTTGCTCAACGGCCGTCCGAATACCAAGGGCGGCAAGTATCGTGTGAACCTGCTTCCCACAACGGTACATATCTATTTCGGCTCTGTAGTTGGTGCGCTGCCCAACGGCAGAAAAGCCGGCGAGCCGGTCTCCGAGGGTATATCACCCACCCAGGGCTGCGATACCAAGGGTCCAACCGCTGTTATCAAGTCAGCAGCCAGAATCGACCACGTCCGCACCGGCGGAACCCTGTTAAATATGAAATTCAATCCGCAGGTGCTCGCCGGTGATGGTATTGATAAGCTTGTTCATCTGATCAGGTCCTACTTCAAGCTCGACGGCCATCATATCCAGTTCAATGTCATCGATGCCGAAACTCTGCGGGAAGCCCAGCAAAATCCTGAACAGCATCGTGACCTGATAGTAAGGGTGGCTGGTTTCAGCGATTACTTCGTAGATGTGGGCCGAGACCTGCAAAACGAAATCATCGCCCGCACCGAGCAGCAATCATTATAGAGGATTAGGACATTAAGTTATCAGGGTACCAGGTTATCAGGCAGCTTGATTTCCTGATCAGATGATTCCCTGGCAAGTGGAGATTTGTTATGAGAAAAAAATCAGTCGTAGTGACATCATTTGTTCTATCCCTTTTTCTTTTAGGTTGCGGGCACATCACAAAGGAAAAACAATTAGAGCGGTTTATTGAAATTCATATCGCAAAAGTCGAACCTCTGTCAACGCAGGCGAATCTTGCCTATTGGGATGCTTCCACGACAGGCAGGCCGGAAGATTATAATAAGCTTAAGCAATTACAGCTTAAGATTCGGCAAATCTACAGCGGCCCTCAAGAGTATGCCTTGCTAAAAGATATGAAAGAGTCCGGGCAAATCAGGGATGCCAGAGCGGTCCGACAATTAGATAAATTATACTATGCCTATCTGAAGAATCAGATAGAACCGGAGCTGTTGGAAAAACTTGTTGATTCGGACAGTAAAATCCAGGAAAAGTACAACACTTTTCGCGGCACCATGGACGGCCAAAAGGTTACAATGAGTGACATTTATACAATCTTAACAACGGGAAAAGATTGCCGCAAAAGGGAGCTGGCCTGGAGGGCAAGCAAACAGGTGGGAGACGCGATTGTTGATGACCTGGTCGAATTGGTCAAGCTGCGCAACAAGGCGGCCCGAAAGGTTGGTTTTGACAATTATCATACTCTTTCTATAGTTACAGGCGAGCAGAGTGCGGAAGAACTCGACCGCATTTTCGATGAGCTTTGTGAATTGACCAGCGAACCCTTTGCCCGATTGAAGAAAGAGCTGGACCGCGTCCTGGCAGAGGGTTATGGCATTACCCCCGAGGATTTGATGCCCTGGCACTATCATGACCCCTTCTTTCAAAGAACGCCTCTGGTTTATGACCTGGATTTGGATATCTATTACAAAGACCAGGACGTGAAAGAATTAGCGGAAAAATATTACGCCGGCATCGGCCTGCCTGTGGATGATATTCTTGCCAGAAGTGATTTATATGACCGTGAAGGTAAATATCCACATGCTTTCAGCTTTGAAGGGGACCGCCACGGGGATGTTCGTATTTTGTGTAACCTTCAAAATACCGAACGCTGGATGGAGACGATATTACATGAACTGGGCCATGCGGTTTACAGCAAATACCATAATCGGAAAGAGCCTTGGCTGCTCAGGGAGCCGGCTCACAGTTTCACCACCGAAGCTATAGCGATGTTCTTCGGTAGATTGAGCCGTAATGCTGCCTGGATGCAGCGAATGTTGGATTTGTCAGACGAACAACGGGCGAAGATTGAAAGGGTGAGCGAAAAATATCTGCGGTTCCAACAGGTGCTTTTTGCCCGTTGGGCTATGGTTATGTATAATTTTGAAAAGCAACTGTATGCCAACCCCAACCAGGACCTGAATACACTATGGTGGGATTTGGTTGAGAAATATCAATTTGTTAGACGGCCGCCAGGGCCTGTTGATGCAGGCTGGGCATCCAAACTTCATTTCACCACTGCGCCATGTTATTATCACAATTATATGATGGGTGAGCTGTTAGCATCTCAACTGCATAACCATATCGTTCACAAAGTTTTAATGCTTAAATCGGATGAAGGCGTTAGCTATGTCGGAGACAGAAGGGTCGGGGATTATCTGCGTGGGAAAGTTCTCGGACCGGGAGCACTCTATCATTGGAACGAGATGATCGAGCGGGCAACCGGGGAGCCATTGACACCAAAATACTTTGTGAATCAGTTTATAAAATGAGAGAGTTATGACTTATTTAATTGCCATATTCGTCTATTTGTTTGTCCTGACCGGTATCGGGATTTATAAATCCCGGCAGGTCAAGACGCAGGAGGATTTCACCGTCGCGGGCAGGAGCCTCTCACCCTGGATTATGGTGTGCACAATGTTGGCCGTCTGGATCGGAACAGGTTCGATTGTGGGCAACGCCGGCAAGACCTATGAAGTCGGCATGGCCGCCTTCTTCCTTCCTTTGGGAACCTTCGTCGGCATGATATTGCTTTCCTTTATCGCCACGCGGGCCCGGGAAATCGAGGCCATCTCGGTACCGGAGATAATAGGCAGACGGTATAACAACACGGCCCGGCTGCTGGCCGTGATCGCACTGGTGATCGCCTATCTGGTTATCGGGAGCTAGCAATTTAACGCCGGCGGGAGGGTGCTGGAAGGGATCGCTGGC
>JAUWBX010000429.1 GCA_030609625.1 Phycisphaerae bacterium | reverse complement strand
TGCTTCGGCAATCTGCTCACAGGTTGCGTCGCTGTGTCCGGCTCCTACCACGATGTTTTTGCTGGTGAGATATTCGGTCAGCTCACAACTGGCACGCCCAAAATCCGGTGCCACATTTGCCAGCTTGATGGTCCCTTTGTCCTCGATTCTGTCGAAGGAGCCGGTGACAAATTCAAGAACGTCGTCCGGATTTTGGGCGCCGGCCATCTGGGGATTAAGAAAGCTGCCTTCTAAAAATCCACCTAAAATCCTGGCGCCCCGTTGAGCTTCCGGCTTATTTAGATAATGATACAGTTGAGCAAAACAATTCTTGAGATTCTCAATTGGGCTGGCCCATGTTCCAACGTAAAAACCTGTAACACCGAACCTAACGAGGGTCTCACTTAACATATTCAAACCATATTCATAAGCAGACGGACTATTATCAAAGGTCCTGGATTTGGGGTCATAAAGGCCGGCGGTGAATTCAAAGAGGTTGTAACCGTGAAAATGTATGTCAACAAATCCCGGCACGACATATTTGCCGGTGATGTCCACAATCTCATCAAAGTCGGCTTTGTCGCTGACAAACTCAATCCTGGATTCCCGCAAGCTCGCCCGCCGGCGGCCAGGGGCGGGGTCCCTGCCGTTGCGCAGGACAATATCGCTGCGCATCAGACGCTGCGGCGTTACCAGAAAACCATTTTTAAGCAAAACTGTTTTCATATTTATCTGTGTTAATCAACTTCAATCTGTAGTTACGCCGGCGGCTTGTAAGGACTTCGCTCAATGACACCATGCTCAAGCGGCTTGTTCTTTAGTATTTCATTAGGGCCATAGAAGCCTTTTGAAATCCGGGCCAGAGGATATGCAATGGTGTATGGTTTTAAGAACGTACCCGGGTCGGAAACACAACTGCATCCGACCTGGCTGTAGTCGCCCATACAGATTCCCATTTTGGGATTGCCAATGTCATAAGCTCTTCCGTTGCAGCGAATGATGAGGGGCTTTCGCTTATGTTTTTCCACCAGGCCCGCAAAAATACCGAGGTTTGCGGTCGTTGCCTGGTTGCCGAAATGCGTCATATAGCCGCAGAGTGAATCGCCGAGATAAGACGGATGGGGGAAGTTGGCCTTATCCATCAAGACACAATTCTTGATTTCGCCGCGGACTACGCAGCCATTGCCGATAATGCAGTCGCCGCGGAGGTAAGCACCCTGGCGCAGCTCGGTTTCTTTGCCAATGATGACCGGGCCTTTGATGCCAACCCCGGGTTCAACGGTAGTTCCGGCACCGATATATATACTGCCCTTTTCAAGGTAGATGTCGGTGCCGATGACTTTTGCGTCCTTGCCAACGTAGATACTATACCTTAGGTCGTCTTTTTGGCTACCGATAATCCGGGCCGGTTCAAAGACCACGCCGTCTTCAAGCAGCACTTCGAAATTACCAATAATATGGGCGGGCTTCGGTGCTTTGTTATCGAAGGCCCTTGCAGCCGAATGCTTCTTGGCGATTGTATCAGCGAGCCATTTTGTAGCGTATTCGTCGATACCGAGTATTGCTGCATAAACAGAATCAGCCTGTTCAAGAAGCACCTGGTGCTCAAACCGGTGAGTATTAAAGTCGAAATATGTCTCCGCCCGAAGGTCGGCAGGAATATCTTCTTTTCTTAAACTTTGCAGTTTTATTACTTCATCCGCCATTATGTTGTGCCTCTCAAATCAGAAGTCAGATTATCTGTCCTCTGTTCCCTCGACTACGCTCGGGACAAGCTTCTGCAGTCAGCTTGCCTTCTGATTTCCAGTTTTTTAACCTTCCTGCAAAGATTTCGTCCTGCATTAGATTCAAACCTCCTAAAGTTAATACTACAACGCCATCTCCTTGAAAAAACTATACTCGAATTGCATTCGGATGCCAAGGGCGAATATCCGGATTATTTATCGCAGGATTCACCCCGTTAGAAATCTTCGCTTTTTATTCTACATTCTTCCCCGCTCTGGGATTTCTAACGGGGTTCACAAGAGACAAATTCATTTCCTTTTCACTTTACAGGACAATCCGGTGATGTTAGAATGCAGCAGCCGAATCGAACTAAAAACTAACCTATGCGTAGATATTTAAATGGCCGGCAAAATAGTTATTGATACCGAACGATGCAAAGGCTGTGGCTTGTGTGTAGTGGTATGCCCGAACAATTGCATCGTCATCTCCGAAAAATCCAATAAAAACGGTTACTTCCCGGCCCAGACAAACAATACCGACTGTACAGGCTGTGCCGCCTGTGCCATTATCTGTCCGGACGTGGTAATCGAGGTGTATCGTGACGATACCGATAAGATAGAAATAGTAACTGAGCCGGGTAAAAAGAGTAAGCCGAGTCTAATTGAGGAAAAAGCGTAAGCACCGTTAGAAATTCGATGCGGAGAAGAAAAATGGACCAAAGGATAAAATCCTTGATAAATAAAATAAAGGCACATCTGATAAAGATGTACGGGGAAAGAATCAAGAAGGTTATATTGTATGGTTCCTATGTAAGGGGTGAAGCTACGAGGGACTCGGATATTGATATACTTGTGCTAATTGACAAGTCCCTAAACCCTTTTGAAGTCAGAGAAAGCTTAAGCGACCTTCTGTTTGACATACTTCTTGAGGAAGGCGAGCTTATTTCAGTTATAGCGGTTCCCGAACACCTCTTTGAAAATTACAATTCTCCCTTTATGCTGAATGTCAAAAATGAAGGAGTGGTAGCGTGAAAGAAATAAGGGATTTTATAGCCAAAGCTGAGAAATTCCTGAGCACAGCCGAAAATGCTCTAAATACCAGAGATTATGATTCCTGTGTCTCAAGGTGTTATTATGCGATGTTCTTTATGGCAGAAGCCGTGCTTCTCACTAAAAGTTTAACTGCTTCCTCCCACAAAGGAGTAATAAGTTTGTTTGGTGAGCATTTTGTAAAAATAAAAATTCTTGAGAGGAACTTGGGAAAAGCACTTAATGATGCCTATGATAAAAGACTTGTTGGGGATTATGGGGTAGGTTTTACAGTTACTGAACAGCAAGCAGGAGATTTGTTAGAGACAGCCCAGGATTTTGTCCAGAAGCTGAAAA
>JAUWBX010000017.1 GCA_030609625.1 Phycisphaerae bacterium | reverse complement strand
GTGCTGATGGTCAGCAGGATTCGATATCCGCATATCCTCAATCAGTACCTAAAGGGCAGGAAACCATTTGCGTACCTTATAAGGGTGCTGCTGCTCCTGGCATTTGTTGTCTGGAACATACAGGCGGCTTTAGTGCTGATTTTCTGCGGCTTTGCGGCAAGCAGCTTCGTGAAATGGTTTTACTACAAAGTAATCCGCAATAAGCACAACCTCGTCTCGTCAGCACATTCAGCATTGACGAGGCAGGGAGATTGCTTGAGCTAAAACTATACCCTTCAGGGTAGTAAATTCCAGCGTGTAAAATCATAAACTATTATTGTAAAGCTACTTACCCGCGCACAAACGGGAATTTTCAATCGTGAGCACTATAATACATCACAGCTTCTTTGAGAATTCATTAAGCAGATTGACTATACCCTGAATTGCCTCCTTTTTTGGTATCGGCAATTTCAGATGGCGCTGACCGGTAGCTTTATCTGTTTCAATTTTTAATCCGGAAACAGCTTTCGTGCTCGGCTTGCGTGGTTGGGCTTTTTCACCAAGTAGTGTCTGGCCGAGTTTGTCAAGAAATGTCAAACCGGCTGAAATCATATCGTTCAATGCTTGTTCTGGCTCCGCGCCATCCTGTTTTTCTGCTGTAATTGAGAGTTCTTCTTTTATCTCGTCTCCGTCTCCTCCGCCCTCAGCCTGTTTTGGCATTGGTTCGGGAATAGCACCGGTAGCTTTGTCAACGGAGTCCATAAATCTCTTCAGCCTTGTTCCGCCAAGGAAAACTTCATCTTTTCCTTTATCAAGAACACCTGAAAAGAGAGATTGCTTAAACGACAGCAGTGAAAGCATTCCGTGCTCGATTGTTCCCTGAGCAACAAAGTTCACTACCCGCACCGGCCTGTACTGACCAAGACGGTGAATCCGCCCGATACGCTGTTCGAGCACTGCCGGGTTCCAGGGCAAATCCATATTGACCACGGCTGATGCGTTCTGCAGATTCAGCCCCACTCCGCCGGCATCGGTTGAGAGAAACACTCGACAATCAGGGTCATCTTTGAATTGTTTTATCAGGTCATTTCTTTTCTTGACGGGAATTCTACCGTGAAACAGCACATAATTACGCTTAGCTGTTTGGAGGCGCTCCAGAAGTATTTTATGAGTTCCCAGCCATTGGCTGAATACCACTACCTTTGTGTCCGGTCGTTCAAAGATTTCCTCAATCACTGAAATTAGTTCGTCAGCCTTAACACCGTAATCGGTCTTTTTGTCGAGAAGATACGTGCTGTTGCAGCTCATACGCATATTCTGCAGAGCGATCATGAGTATTCTCTGGTCGGTTTCAGGTAAGAAGCCAAGCCGTCGCCACTTGGCAATAATGCGGGCGACAGTTTCGCGATTTTCTTCATGATACTTCATCTGTTCATCAGTCATTGGAACGAAATAGTTTTTTTCCAAACGTTCAGGCAGTTCCTTCAAGACTTCCTTTTTAGTACGTCGAACAAGGATTGGCTCCAATGATTTCGCGATTTTCGAAAGGTTATGATATCCAATCACCTTTCCATTTTCGTCAACATGCTGGTGCTCAGCAAGAAAACGGAACATCGGCCCCAGGTGGAAGCGGTCCACAAATTCAACTATAGAGTGTAATTCTTCCAGTCGATTCTCCAATGGCGTTCCCGTAAGCACAATGGCATACCTGGAATTGAGTTTTTTTACGCTTCGTGCTCTTCGAGTCTTCCAGTTCTTGATTCGCTGAGCCTCATCGAGAATAATCATCTCCGGCGCCCAACGGCAAATAAGTTCAAGGTCACGGTGAATAACATCATAATTGACGACCTTGTAAAATGAATCAGATGCGTATAGTCCAGCCCGTTTTGCGAGGGAACCTTCCACAACTTCGACCGAACGGCTACAGAATTTCTCAATTTCCTGTTTCCATTGATGCTTCAGCGAAGTTGGTGACACGATTAGTACGCGCTCAAGGCCGACCGTCCGGGCTAATATCTCAACTGCTGCGATTGCCTCAATAGTTTTGCCGAGCCCCATGTCATCGGCAATCAGGCTTCGTCCCGCTTTGGCCGCAAATAAAGTGCCTTTACGCTGATAAGGATATAGCGGAATCTTCAACAGCTTCTTGAATGCGGTACTGCTGATGCCACCTGGGAAAGCCTTATCAATTAGCTTCCTTAGCTGGAGCTGGTCCCTGACCTGGGCAATAAATCCTATCGTGTCCTCGTAGCAGCGCAAGTCATGTTTGAACGCCCCGGTTCTTCTCATAAACGTATCAAACTCCTCGTATGACTGTGGTTTTAGAAGTCCGTAGTTATCAAAGTAACGTAAAGCAAGTTCCAGCAGGGATTGTGGACATTCGGTCCCTGGTTTGAAGATTACCTCACGTTTGGCACCGTAGCGCAGATAGATTTCAGAGTAGGCAGGTTTGAAGCCCTCTGCCAGGGCCTTTTTACCACCCCGTCTTCGCTGTAATTTTGCGAGCGTAAATTCGATATGTTTGCAGGTGCCGAGAGTATTAACAGCAAAATCCGGGCACGAGCAGTAATTGTCTCCTATCCTTTGTCCACGAATTGCGACACGGTATTCACTTTGGGTTTGTGGATTTTTAACAACAAATTCGGAGAAAATCGGCTCATCCCCAATATTCTTGAGACGAAAATTCTGCTCTTGTCCAAACTGTTTTCGCAATGCGACCTGCCATTGCTCCAGAGGCATATATTCGGGCTTGCGCAAACGAGATATTTTTTTGATTTTGCGCCCTTTTGAAGATTTTCTCCTGATTCCGCGCTTACGGCTGCTTTTTGATTTGACGTTGGTCTTCAAAACAGTCATTCTCTTCTTAATCATATCTGTCCTTACTCATGTCATAATACAATAGTAAAACCAATCCTAACTTTTCTTGCAAAAGCATGCAAGGCTTTAGTATTAGTCAACATCCATCTCAAGCGAATTTGTAAGGCAGTAATCTCTGACAGCGGCCAGCATAACTTTACCGTACTGTTGGCATTTTATCTCTCCGACTCCCTTGACTTCGAGGAACCTTTCGGTAGTAGAGGGCCTTCGTCTGGCCATATCCCGCAGTGCCGCATCGCCAAAGACTATGTAAGCCGGAACTCCCTTTTTACGTGCAATAGCTGCACGCACTTTTCGCAAAGCTTCAAACAAATTTTCATCAACACCTTCCCACGAGTCTATAATGACCTTAGACACTTTAGCCGTTTTCTGTGCCGGCCTTAGTAACCGAGGCGTCTCTTTTCCTTTCAGTGTTTGCCATCCCTTTTCGGTTACATTCAGGATGTTGTATTCCCCGACCTTCTCAATATAGTCCTGCCCTTCGAGCTGTTCAATCCAGTCGTGCACAGTGTGTTTTTCATAATTACTCAGCAAACCGTATGTGCTTAGCTCATCATGCTTATTTTCGAGTATGCGTTTCTCATGCGAGCCAGTTAGTACCGAAGCTGTATAGCCGCCGCCGAAACGCTGCTCAAGGCGAAGAACGCATGACAGGATTTTCTGGGCGGTTTGTAAGGCATCGTCTATGCAGTCCAGCTCGCCAAGACACATATCACAGGCGGAACAGTTATTCTTGTCAAGCTCCTGGCCGAAGTACCGAAGAATTGCTTTGTGTCTGCATACGCCGCCGGTGCAATAATTATACATTCGGCTGAGCTTGAACATAGCGATTTTCTGAGCTTCCGGCTCCATATCACTCATCAGGCTTTTCCATATTCCGTAGTCACCGCCCGAATAGAACAGGCAGCATTCGGCTTCAAGGCCGTCACGACCTGCCCGTCCGGTTTCCTGCTGGTAGTGCTCAAGCGACTTGGGCATGCCGGTGTGAATAAGATAACGCACATTAGACTTGTCGATACCCATCCCGAACGCAATGGTTGCCACAATCGTTTCGACCTTTTCAGTAATAAATGAGTCCTGGTTTTTCTTGCGGTCTTCGTCTGTCATACCCGCATGGTACGGCGCTACATTGTAGCCTTTGGCGGCCAATTGAGCGCACATAGCATCGACATCTTTGCGGCGAATACAGTAGATAATGCCGGATTCTCCCTTGTGCCGGTCGAGCACAGCACAGACTTGTTTCATTATGTTCGCGCGTCGCCGCACTTTGTAAACAAGATTCGGCCTGTCAAACGAACCTATCAGCATCCTGGGATTTTTCAGATGAAGCTGCTCAGCGATATCGTTACGAACCTGCTCAATGGCCGTGGCTGTGTACGCACCAATCGTTACATCACCGAAGACCTCTTTTAACAGCCCTAATTGACGGTACTCAGGCCGAAAGTTATGGCCCCACATACTTACGCAATGCGCTTCATCAATGGCGATAAAGGATACCCCTGTTTTCCTGAGCAATTCAACAAAGCCGTCCGAGACAATTCGTTCAGGGGACAGGTAAAGAAGTTTAAGTCTCTTGTCGCGAATCGCAGAAAAAACAGCTTGCTGTTCGTATGCCGAAAGAGAGCTGTCAATACGCGCCGCCGGAACTCCACATTCTTTCAAGGCGTCAACCTGGTCCTTCATCAAGGAAATCAACGGCGAGACGACCACGGTAAGTCCCTGCATAGTTACCGCCGGTGCCTGAAAACAAAGCGATTTTCCACCTCCCGTCGGCAGAACCACAATCGAATCCTGCCCACGACTGACACATTCCATAGCTTGTTTCTGCAGAGGGAGAAAATTATCGTACCCCCAATACTTAACCAACGTTTCTTGAATGTGCTCCATCACGATTATATATTACCAATTCAGCCCGCACGAATCCAGATATTCCCTCTTCCCATTATTCTGAAATAATTCTGAAAATCATCGAAGCCTGGAATATTATTTGTAATCCAACATCACGTAGGGGCGGCCCCGTGTGACCGTCCAATCCCGTAGGCTGGGGCTTCCGTCCTTCGCAGTCCCGATTTTCTCGGGACGGAGAATGGATGCCCCAGCATTAATTTCTACGGCTAATCTCTATTGTTTCGGAGGCAATTCCAACGGCGGAAAATCTACATCCTCTGCTTTATTTATCCAGGCGGGG
Source organism: Phycisphaerae bacterium (assembly GCA_030609625.1). Classification (GTDB taxonomy): domain Bacteria; phylum Planctomycetota; class Phycisphaerae; order Sedimentisphaerales; family Anaerobacaceae; genus NIOZ-UU13. Next base: position 6,657 of record JAUWBX010000017.1, on the reverse strand, counting down.
TCTCCATATACTCCGGCCTTGCTGTAATCGAACGGCTTAAATCCCATCTTCAGGGCAGGGGAGTCTGACTCCAAACGAAAATCAAAATTCGCCGCATCGACGAACATCGGGTCCGCGATAATCGATTTCTTATCGTGCCCCGTTTCTTTCCTCCAGCCAGGCAGCGACTTTCCTACGAAGGCAACATCTCTGCCGGAGACGTCCCAATAGCAATTGTTATCCATATTGATTTTGACCTTTGTCCAGGAGCCCGACAAAAGAACGCCGCTGTCATAGTAAACGATATTATTTTCAAACGTGAATGACAGATGATTTTCCACCCGCGTCGCCTGCACCTGGTACAGTTTGCTAAAAGCCAGGATATTATTGCGAACGATATTTTCTTTGCCGTAGTGCTGGTGGAAGCCGCCGGTCCTGGTGTTGTAAACCAGGTTATTCTCCATCACGATGCCGGTACTGCCCTCATCGGTGTAAAGTCCCCAGCCGCCGTAGGAGTACGAATAGATATCGTGAAAAACATTATTACTTACGACAGTCCCTTCCGAAGGCCCAAGCGTATAAATACCTCCCATATCGCTCAGCACACCCCAGCCGATATGGTGCACATGATTGAAACTGATGTTATTGCGTTTGGCCAAGCTCTCGGCGTACCCCCATCGCCAGCCGATTGAAAGACCGGTATAAAAAAGGTCTCCAATATCGTTGTGTGTAACAGCATTGTCACCGCTTTGCCCAATCCAAACACCCACTGCGGAGGTATATATCCGGCCACCTGAGCAGATGATATTATTGTCAACAGTAATATGACTCGTGCGGGACGGTTGGTCGGGGCGAATCGCTCCCTCGCCGATTCGCACGCCGCCGGCACCGAGGTCGTACAGGTAGCCACGCTCAAGCCGACAGTTACGACAGCCGCGGCGAAACCACACGCCGTAGGTCGCAACGTGGCTTATTTCGCAATCCTTCACCGCTATATTACGCCCCCCGTCGGCCATCATGGCAGCTTCTGTAACATACGCAGCCTGATACGGCGCGTATCCGCCGGCCGGCAGCAGGGATTGATTGTGCTGAAAAACCAGACCCTTTAATTGGATATATTCAACAAATTGTTCCGCCTCGGGCTCTCCCTGGAAGATGACGAGTTTCTCAAGCACCGGCGCCACAACGTGCGCTTCGGACATATCTTCGTCTCGTAATGGTTTGTAGTAGAGTATGCCGTTGCGGGCCAGGAACCATTCACCGGGTGCATCCAGAGCGGCTTTGAAATTCTCTAAGTGAAAACGAGTATTCTTTGGCCAGCCGGAATAACTTTTGAGTTTTTCTCCCACCGTAATGATAGTATTGGCCGCCGTGTCAATCTCCGTCAAATACCGGCGGCTTATACACCACTTATGATAGGCCACTAACGTAACATCGCGAAGCTCCCCGCTGTCAAGATTTCGCAGAGGTGCAAGAGTATCGCCGCGCACGGATGTAGTCCGTCGATATTTGTCCTTGCTGCCCTCGACCAAAAGTTCAGAGGTCGCGCCCATATAGTCATAGAACCTGTTGGGCGTTCGAGCGCGCACAGCTCGACGACCGTTTATGAACAACTGCTCGAAACACCATTTGCCGGCGGCAACTTCCGGCATACGGGTTTGCCAGATGCTGTTTTCGCCGCGCTTGAAACCTGTAATCACCCGCCCGCCGGAGAATACCGGCCTGGCACCCACCGCTGCCTCGTAGCTAATCGGGCATTCCTTCGTCCCGCTGTCTTTAGGCGTTAATATGAAAGGCTCGCTCAGGGTATAAGTTCCGTCCATAACGATGACCCGCACGGGCTTTGTGATTGTCCGCCGTGATTTCAAGCGCCGAATCTTATCCCGCGCACCCGCCAAAGAGGCCACCGGCCCATCGGTACGCTTTTCATTCGGCCTCGCCAGACGCCCCGACCACCGGTCGTTACCTTGTGGAGAAACATAAAAGCTAACAGCCTCGGCACAGTGAACCAGAAATACCGAAAGCAACACCCAGCAAACAAAAGACCTTAATTTTAAACCCTGCTCTCTCATATTACTTTACCTCCTTTTAACAGCCGCATAAAAGTAAAGAACGATTTTGGGCCGTAGTATTCTGTAACACGCCCGTTAGCATCATCTCGGTGAGGCAAGCCCCACCCTACTATTAACAACCACGAATTTATCGTGTTACAGACCACTAATAGTTTACCGAAACATATTATTCTCGGCCGGAACAAAAGCTCTATAGTCGTAAACCACAAACCACTGCTCAAAACACTTTACGCCGTGAGATTCTCCAATTCTATCCCGACCTTCTTGCAGGCGTAGCCGACTTCGCGTAGGTAATCCCCATAGCAAATCATCCAGTGGAATCCGGGCATCCGTTCGGCTAAAGTTTTACTGTCACAGGGAAAACGAATATCAATTTGTGAACGGCAGATGTCCATAAACGGAGCATCTACAATCTCACCAATCAGACCAACCCAGCGCTCGGCTTTAAAATCAGGGACAATATTGGTTAATATCTGTCCCTTGTGCATCTCAACCTTCGGCGCCGCACCATAGTCCGACTCGAAGTGGGTCATAATTCGGGCCGGCTCAAGTTTTTTCCCATCCATCTTCCGCGGCGCTGTGCAGTGAGCATTAGTAATTATCCCGTCGTGCGGATAGGTCGGGTCGTTGAGGAACACCGGCTTACCCGAAATGTTTGCCAGCAGAACACCCGAGGGTATCACCACAAAGTCCGATTCGCAGAAGGCTAAATATCCGGCGTCGTTCAACAGGCTGAGTGTCAAACAAGCCGTCGTCTCGGCAATTGGTATAATCGTTCCCATGCATCCGTTAATCGTGATAGCCTGACAGTCTGCCTTTTTCATTATCCCGCGGAAAACTTGCTCTAACAGGAAGCATTTATCCACGAACTGACGCTCTGTTTCCAGTGTTGTGCCGCGTAATTTCAGATACCTGCTGGCCTGCTCATGGGCGCGCTTGACGGCATTTTGGTCTGCCCGAGCTTCCTTAATCAGCTTGCCCAAGTCATCGTATGAGACTGTCTGAATGTCAAACTGCCATTTCTTCCGAACCAGTTCCGGCACGACCCCTCTTGGTTGTGCCCAGGCGCCCGGCCCGCCGATAGCTATTATCCGCGTCCCCATCGTGTTACGCAGGCCGCACAGCGCACGCAGCCGCCACAGAATCTCATCCTGGCTGTCTATCACCACGTCCCCATCGTCAATGCCTTTCAAAGCGAGTGTGTCGGTATGTTGCCGCAGGTAGCGGGGGCTGATTATCTCGTACCACAAATAAACAGGCCCCGACTTATGACGGCAGAAAAAGATAATGTCCTTGCCCCGCTCCGCTAGCTTGGCGAAAGTATCCATCCCGCCCCCAGCAGCGTATATCAAAAACACATCAGCCATGTCGAGGTCGTTTAGCTTGGATATATCTCCGACTCCCTTAATACCGGCAGGCTTTAGAAACTCGACCGGAAAGTCGGCCTTGGCTCGAAGCTTGCTAAGTTCGCGTTGAATCTGGGTCACTTCCTTCGAGGCATCCTGTTCGGTTTGGATACCGCCCCAACTGCGCCAGCTCGTTTGGTGCCGCCGTCTTGGGGTGCTATAGACAAGTATCGGCTTGACCTTCAACGAACGGCGTTTCAGAGCCATTTCATCACCTTTCCTTTCAGCCGCCGATACCGCTGACCAGCTCAGGCCGGTAATTGCCGCGCTGGCCAATGCCACTGAGCTTACACCCTGCAGGAACCCTCTACGGCTTATCCCACCGGCAGAATGATCGTGACCATCGGGGCAGCATGTATGTCTAATAACGTTTTCTTCATTGGATTTCTTAACCATTACATATCCTCCTTTCTAAATACTATTTTCTGTTTACTTTTACTTGTACTCAAAGAGTATAACCCAAACCCAACGGATAAAAAAGAAAAAAAAAGCTCACTCTCAGGTTTCCCTTTTTGTTCGTTTAGCCGTCGCCGGAACGGCAACGCAGCACAAATGCAAAACATCAAATAGCTATGACAAAGTGATAGTACTTTTCACTAACGAAAAGTACTAAAGCCCTCGAATGAATAAAAAATTATCCGAGGCTGTTTCCTGTCTCCTATTAAAGGATTTTCCGCTCACATTACCACTTACAGCCTTGACTCAATACTAACCAGACACTAAAATTGCTCACTCCGATACCGAGCATCGAATAGGTAGGGTGGGGCTTGCCCCACCGTCAGAAATACTTAACCAATTACGAGTATCGAGGTTTTAGTATGATAAAAATTAACGAAAACTTCCTGAAGCTCCAAGCCGGCTATCTGTTCCCGGAGATAGGCAGAAGAAAAAGGGCTTTTCAAGAAGCTAATCCCGATGCCCAAATCATAAGTATGGGCATTGGCGATGTTACACAGCCTCTGGCGCCGGCTGTCATCGAGGCAATGAAAAAGGCGGTTGACGAAATGGGCCGAACCGAGACTTTCAGAGGCTATGATGACAGCGGCGTGGGGTATGAATTTCTAAGACAGGCCATAAAGGAAAATGACTTCAAGTCTCGCGGCGTCGATATCAACGTCGATGAAATATTCGTTAGCGATGGAGCAAAATGTGATACCGGTAATATGCAGGAAGTCTTCGGCCTGGACAATATCGTCGCCGTATCCGACCCGGTCTATCCGGTATATGTGGACACCAATATTATGGCAGGCAGAACAGGAGGACCAGCCGAGCAGGGGAGGTACGAAGGCATTGTTTATATGCCCTGTACCGAGGAAAATAATTTTGTGCCGGATTTGCCCGAGGAAAAGGTGGATTTGATTTACCTGTGCTTCCCGAACAACCCGACAGGTGCGGTGGCAACAAAAGAGCAATTGAACAAATGGGTCGATTATGCGCGTGAGAATAAGGCGATAATTCTTTTTGACGCTGCTTACGAGGCGTTTATCTCCGAGGCCGACATACCGCATTCAATATATGAGATTGACGGAGCAAAAGAAGTAGCCATCGAGTTTCGCAGCTTCTCCAAAAGCGCCGGCTTTACCGGCGTCAGATGCGCATTTACCGTTATTCCGAAGCAGTTGAAGGCCTACACTAACGACGGCAGGGCGGTCGAGGTCGCCCCGATATGGAAAAGACGCCACTGCACAAAGTTCAACGGCGTATCGTATGTTACCCAAGCCGGTGCGGCTGCCGTTTACAGCCCCCAGGGCAAAGAGCAGAACCAACAGATTATCGATATCTATATGGCCAACGCTAAGCTCATCCGCGAGACGCTCAGCCGAATCGGTTATACCGTTTATGGCGGAGTCAATGCACCATACATCTGGCTAAAAACGCCGAATGGCGTAAGTTCCTGGGAATTCTTCGATATATTACTCAGCAAGGCACATGTTGTAGGTACTCCCGGAGCAGGCTTCGGCTCAGCCGGAGAAGGTTACTTCCGCCTCACCGCTTTCGCCACGCCGGACAACGTCAAAGAAGCTCTGGAGCGATTTCAAAAAGTCTAAAACGAAAAACTACATTGTAAAAAGAAATCGGATTTATACAAGATGACAACAGCATATATCGGCTTGGGCAGCAATTTAGGTAACAGAGAGGACTATATAAACAGTGCCCTCAAAATGCTCGCCGAAGTCTCGGATATCGAAGTCGCTCGTGTAAGTGAACTAATCAAGACCGCTCCGCTGTCGCAAGCCGAGCAGCCTGAGTATTTAAACGCTGTTGTCGAACTAAGGACAACTCTAAGCCCTGAGGATTTATTCGAGACGCTGGTCAATATTGAAACTGCGCTTGGCAGAATACGGCAGAAAAAATGGTCCTCCAGAACCATCGATTTGGACATCTTGCTGTTTGGCCAAGAGGTAATTGATAGTCCGCGTTTGACCGTTCCGCATCCGCAAATGCACTTACGTTCGTTTGTCCTCAAGGGCCTTTGCCGACTCAACGGCGATTTGCCGCATCCTGTTATAAAAGAATCGGTCAATGAATTAGCTAATCGATTGGGCGGCTGTGATTTTGTCCCTAATCCTGACCTGCCACAGCTTGTCAGCATAGCCGGCGTTATTGGCGTCGGAAAAACTACTCTGGCTAAAAAACTATCGAAACGTCTCGGCTGTCAAATGCTGCCCGAACCTTATGATACCAATCCCTTTATGCCTGACGTTTACGCCGGGAAAAAAGAGCTGGCACTGGATTCGCAATTATATTTCCTCACCAGCAGAGTTGAGCAGTTGAACCATAATACGTTGAAAACCGGACAAATATATATAAGTGACTATATCTTTGATAAAGAGCTTATCTATAGCAGCCAAACACTGACCCCGGAACAATTGACCTTGTACGAGAAGGTTTATCAGCTTTCTAACCGCAAGGTAACTTTGCCGGTGCTGGTGATATACCTGACCGATTTGCCGCAGAATTGCCTTGAGCGTATTCATAAGCGAAATCGTCCTTACGAGCAGAAAATCGAACAACAGTTTTTGGAAAAACTTGATGCTGGTTACGAGCAGCTCTTCAACAATTGGAAAATCTGCCCCGTTATCCGCAAACAAACCTCAGAGCTGGACTACACTGATGATGCTAATATCGACCATCTAATAAATCAGATAAAATGTTATGTTATGATAGCGGACAGTGGACATGTTCTTGTAAAATAATAT
>JAUWBX010000278.1 GCA_030609625.1 Phycisphaerae bacterium | reverse complement strand
GTTAGTTTCTCGCCTGACCTGCGGCACTGGGGTAATTCAAAACTGGTAATGAAACCCGTACCTTACCACTGGGACGCGATGAAAATCGGCGCCGGTGCTCCGCCGATTCGTACCGATAAAGGCTGGCTAAATATCTATCACGGCGTCTTTCCGACAATGGACGGCCACGTGTATCGGCTCGGCGCTGCTTTGCACAAGCTCGATGACCCTGCGGAGATTCTTGGCGTTGGCGACCGCTGGATTTTACAGCCTGAAGACGAATGGGAAATCACCGGCTACGTACACAACGTAGTCTTTACATGCGGCGCTGTGCCGGAAGATGACGGGACGTTGAAACTCTACTGGGGCGGGGCCGACAAGGTAATGTGTGTCGGCACAGCGGTAATCGACGAGCTTGTGGACCTTTGCCTGACCGATTCAAGAGCACCGATGTAAAAAAGTTTTTTTTGTCATTTCGACCGAAGAGATGCGAAGCATCGCGAAGTGGAGAAATCTATTAAAAAACAGATTTCTCGACTCGCCTTCGGCTCGCTCGAAATGACTCTACAAGGTTTTCTACTGAGCAATCAGGATTTTGAATAAAGTCATCTGTGATATATTTCCGGATTTAATTATAACAATGAGATGAGCGGACGCCTTTAGGCTGTCTGCTCGATTGATTGGTTCGGTGTTTCATTATCCGAGGTGTGTTTGTATCTTTTTTCCATAAGATGTGCGAAACGCGAACTAATAAATACTGATATCAAAGTGACGATTGCCAAATGAACAATTAGAAAGAACAAAAAGGTCATGGTTAATTGCCATTTCTCTTGTGAATCAAGCCAACGATAGTCTCTTAACACCTCAGAATAGAAATCCAGAATTGCAGCTGGAACCACAACAACGCCGCCTATGGAACGGACAGGAATAGGTATGATGAATGAAACAATGAAAATCACGTAGAAAAGCACACATGTTCTTAATTGAATATGTTTAATCATTTATTGCACCGAACTATGGCTTATATTGTTTCCGTATAATATACCAAATTTTTCATGTATTACAAGGTAACCACAGGAAAGCTATCTTGGTCTTTTGGCCATAAGGAGGGTGCTTTTTTCGTACTTATCCTTCGGGAGGGCATCTTTTAATATTTTTCGGATTTCGCGCATGGGGGTTCGCTGAGTGATATGTGTGATTATAATGTGCTCGTTGCTCATTTTGTCGAGCAGGATTGTAAACTCATCGATGTGCATGTGTCTGCCGGCTTCGGCCCTGCCGGAATGCTCGTCTTCGTAGAACGTGCACTCGGCGATTAAAATCTTACTCTCGGCGATATATTTTAACTGCGAAAAGTCAACGTACTGTGTATCGCCGAGATAAGTAACAATCGGAATTTCGAGGGGATAGTCGATTTCAACACCCTGTTTTTTTAACTCGACGATTTGCGGGCCAGTGAGGCCTTTGTACTCTGTTTTGAGCTTTTTTCGCTTTTCAATTACAGTGTAACCGACGGAGCCCCTGCTGTGCTTTGTCGGGAATACCCTCGTAAAAAGGTTCGGCTTTATGCGGTATTCGTCGCCTGGTTTAACGCCGATGAGGTTAGCCGGTATTTTGTTGCCGTCCAGCCGAGACCAGGCGTTGATTATTTCCTTCATCGGGGGTAATAGATTTTTAGGAGCTAAAATCGTTCCCGTCGATATGCCGCAAAAATTTCGCTGCGACAGATAATATGCGATACCCGCAGCGTGGTCCATATGCCCGTGCGTGAGCAAGATGTGGTTTATGGGAATAATCTGGTCGGGGGCTTTGCCGACATCGAAACAAACATCCAACTGCGGCACCGCAACTACGGTCTCTTCGCCTGCGACCGAATAGCCGATGATTTCCAAATCGTCTATCTTTATATGTGCTAAGTTATGACTTGGCATTAGATTTCGTATTGCGTATATCGTATATCGTATTGCGTTATGTGTTCCGGCATACCGGAATGTCGTCGCCGTGCCGGCGACTGCTAAACGAAATAGTAGAGAGGTTATGTAGTTAAGTCAAATTGTTTTTGAATTGCTTGCGGATCATCCGTAGTGGGATTATCATATTACGATATACGCAATACGCAATACGAGATACGAAATATGCCTGATAAGCGAACACACAGAGGTCCTCATCCGGCGGATGAGAAGTTGTTTGCCGCCGATGCGCTTTCTGATTTACGCTCGGCTGTCGCTGATTATTCGCTTTTATTAACGAAAGGTTATGCGGAAAAGAGCGCACTCAAATTGGTCGGCGATAAGTTCTCACTTACGCAAAGACAAAGATTGGCTGTTATGCGCAGCGCCTGTTCCGATGGGCAGCTTGCCTCTCGAAACCGGCGCTGCATCGTACCGGAGAATCTTGCGGGCCGAGCAATCGCCATCGACGGTTACAACGTATTGATAACGGTTGAAGCGGCGATGAGCGGCGGTGTGATTTTAAAGGGACGTGACAGTTGCTTCAAGGACCTGGCAAGCATACACGGAACGTACCGCAAAGTTACCGAAACAATACCGGCTGTGGAGCTTATAGGTCAGTTTCTCCGAGAACTCGGCGCAGGCAAAGCCCTGTGGCTGCTGGATAGCCCGGTATCCAACAGCGGACGATTGAAAACACTAATCGGTGAACTGGCCCACAAAAACAACTGGAACTGGGAGATTGAACTTCTGCTGAGTCCGGATGCCGAGCTGAAAAAAACCGATGCTGTCGTGGCAAGCAGTGACAGTGTCGTGCTCGATGGCTGCAGGAGCTGGGTCAATCTGGCCACGGAGATAATAAAGAACAAGCTGCCGTCTGCAAAAGTGATAGATTTGTCTGGAACTTAGCAAAAACCCCCGGTAAAACCGGGAGCTAAATATTTTTTTGAATTAGCATTTTGATTACATCAAGGTTTATCTTTTCGAGTGAGTCGCAGACTAAATCAGCTTCGGAAAGGTTTTCTGCGTTTGTGGAATTTGTAACGGCGATACATTTGGCGCCGGCGGCCTTGGCTGCTTGTACGCCGTTGGGGGCGTCCTCTATTACAACGCAATCTGCCGGTTCAATGCCCATGCGCTCGGCAGCGAGCAGGAAAAGCTCAGGGTCGGGCTTTTTATTTTTGACGTGGTCGCCGTTTATATAAACCATTTTCTTATACAGAACTTTCGCAGCGTTCAGAACGGCCCGGGATTTTTCAAGCGTGCTGGACGTTGCGATGGCCACTCGGAAATTCTTCTCTTTCATCGCTTTGTCCATCAATTCCAATACGCCGGGAAAGGCCGGCAGCAGTTTCTGGCTTAGAATTTTAAGGAAATATTCCTGACGCAGTTGTGTTGCTTTTTTGATTTGTTCTTCGGTCAATTCCAGGCCGTGTACTCTGGCACCGGCTTTGACGTATTCTTCCGCCCCCCTGCCGAGACCCGCTTCGAAATCTTTGTGTACAACGCCCTCGACGCCGAGCAGGTCGGCAAAGACCTTGATGGAAGCCCTTGCGTTGACCGCCTCGGTATCGGCAATTACGCCGTCAACGTCGAATATTAAGCCGTACAATTTGTCCATAGTTTCTAAAAGAATGATACTACTTCTGGTTTTTTATGCCACGTTTTTATCTGTCCACTTGTAATCAGGAGAAACAAAGCCACAAACTCAGACTTGAAGCCTTCATGAAAATGGATTATATTATTAGCTGTAAACTGTTCTGGCTGCTGCGGGTAATTGAAAGTTGTGGAAGAGCGCTTCAAACTGGAAACCGAACGTCTGGCCAAATCGTGGATGCGATACGACCGGGCTACATTGCGCGGCTATCTCGTCGAGGATGTGGAGGACCCGCGCATCAATGTGCAGAGCATTTTGACACGGCACTTTCTCATCGAACGTTTATTCGGCGAGCAATTCAAAGCCCTGATGGAGCAGGAGCTGCGGTTTAGTATGGTGATGAACTGGCTGCTCAGACTCCTCAAAAAACCGGTCAATGCCGGTCAGTTGCAGGCTGTTCTCGGTACGCTGCTGGCGGAAGAAGACAACGCCGAAGGGTTGGAAATCCCATCGTATATATCAGGAACTTTTAGCACTCTGAGGCTGCCGAACTATATCTGCGATTTGCTTAACTGGACACCGGTTGAGACGACCGAAGCGCCGGCTCCGGAATATCTTATGTCAACCTTCCAGGCGATTTGGCATGAGGTGCTGGAACCGGCCTGCGGCTCAGCAAACGACTATCGATTCATCGAGTCCTTCGGCATCGCCAAACTGCTTGATTATACGGGATTCGACTTGTGCGAAAAGAATACCCGCAACGCAAAACAGATGTTTCCGAAGGTATGCTTCAAGGTGGACAATGCACTTGAAATCGATGCGGAGGACGACGCATTCGATTATTGTTTCGTGCATGATTTATTTGAGCATCTGTCGGTCGAGGCGATGGAAGTCGCTATCTCCGAAGTATGCCGTGTAACACGCCAGGACCTCTGTATCGGATTCTTCAATATGTATGACGGCGACCGGCATATT
>JAUWBX010000323.1 GCA_030609625.1 Phycisphaerae bacterium | reverse complement strand
GCTGCTTCCTTCATAACGGGATATGCCCGTTTTGCCAGGAATTGGCGGTCGCCGCCGAACTGGTAGTGTTCCCACAGGTGTTGGCAGCACCACGCAGCACCGGTAGGCCACATTCCATATCCCACATTTCCGATGGGGCTGGTCCACCATTGCGCATCGGTAGTGTGATGTGCGACGAACCCGCGACAGCCGTAAACGTCTTTTGCGGTTTTCCGGCCTCGCGGCCGCAGGTAGCTCACGAGGTCGAAAAACGGTTCGTGACACTCGGACAGGTTGCATACCTCCGCCGGCCAGTAGTTCATCTGGACATTGATATTGATATGGTAATCGCTGTTCCAGGGAGCCTTTATGTGGTTGTTCCATAGTCCCTGAAGATTGGCCGGCATACAACCGGGACGTGAGCTGCTGATTAAAAGATAACGCCCGAACTGGAAATAAAGAGCGCACAGGTACGGGTCGTCGGCGCCATCCTTCATTGCGTTCAGTCGCTCGTCCGTCGGTTTGTCCGCTGCATCTGTAACACCCAGGTTCAATGCCACCCTTCGGAACAGACGTCTGTGCTCGGCCAGGTGTGTCCGTCGCAGCTCGGGAAATTTTTTCTTTGCGGCCGAAGCCATTTGCTTATCACATAGAGCTTTCGGATTGTCACCGCGATAATTCGTCGCGGCGACTATTAGCAGCGTTGCCGCGTCGGCCTTTTCCAGTCGCAGGCCGTTGTCGGTTACCGTTAATCTGCCGCCTTGTGGAATAATCCGTAAATGGGTTTCGTAATTGACTCCTTTATGCTCACCCTCTTGTGTAGCCTGGCCTTTCATTACGATACGGTCGGGTGCGATGGTTTCAACGGTAAAATCCTCGGGTCGGGAAAGGTCAGCATCGAATGTAATCTTACCGGGTTTGTCGCACGAAAGGTGAACGACAATGCACTGGTCAACCGGGCTGGCAAAGACCTCACGCGTAAAGGTGGCGTCGTCGGCACGATAGGTAACAGAGGCAATCGCGGTGTCGAGGTCAAGCTGACGGCGGTAGTCGGTTACGGGCCGGCTGTTCTTAAATCGGAGTTTTAAATCACCGAGCGTCTGATAGCTGCGAATAACACGTGGGCCCATAAACTCCCGCTGCATTATCCGCTGGGCCTCGGTGTATTTTCCTTCGAAGATTAACTCCCGTGCCTCGGCCAAGTATTTGTAGGCACCCCCGCGGTCCCGCTCAATCGGCTGACCTGCCCAAACGGTATCTTCATTAAGCTGCACTTGCTCGTTTTGAGCCCCTCCAAAAACCATCGCTCCAAGCCGTCCGTTTCCGACGGGCAGCGCTTCGGTCCACTTTTGTGCCGGCTGACGATACCACAGTTTCAGGTTGTTCCAGTTGTCCGAGTCATTGCGGGCAATTTTTTCTTTGGCCGAGAGGACATAGGTTTCGCCGGCCTTTGTATTGAACTCAATAACCGACTGGTCAATGGCTTTAACTTTGGTGCCGCCGAACCATCCGGATTTCAATCCGAGAGGCGTGGCGGAACGAACCCTGCACTTTCCACCCAATTTAGAACGTATGGCAGCCTTATTGAGCTTGCCGTTTTTCCATTCGATGTCCATTTCGAATCCGCCGCGGGCGCGCAGGCCCTTGATATATCCGCTTTGCCATACAGAAGGCAGGGCAGGCAGCAGATGGAGTTCGCCGGCGTGACTTTGCAGCAGCATCTCGGCGATACCGGCTGTGCCGCCGAAGTTGCCGTCAATCTGGAACGGTGGATGAGCGTCGAACATATTGGGAAACATCCGCTGTGGTGTCAGCAGAGAGCTGAGCATTTTGTAAGCGTGGTCTCCGTCCTCGAACCGTGCCCAGAAATTGACCTTCCAGCCCATAGACCAGCCCGTGCCGCCGTCGCCGCGGAATTGCAGTGACTTGCGTGCCGCGGCGAAAAATTCGGGTGTGCCGCGACGCGTGATTTCTTTGCCCGGATGCAGGCCGAACAGGTGCGAGACATGGCGGTGCTGGTTTTTCGGGTTGTCCTTGTCTTCGAGCCATTCCTGGAGCTGTCCGTACTGTCCGACCTGATTCGGCGCGATTTGTCTGCGCAGCTCTGTCAGCTTTCGGCAGAAGTCTGTGTCCACGCCGAGGATTTTGGAGGCCTCGATGCAGTTGGTGAACAGGTCACGGATGATTTGATGGTCCATCGTCGGCCCGGCGACGAGTCCGCCGTTTTCCGGCGAGTTTGAAGGTGTGCTTATCAGCCAGCCGGTTTTCGGGTCTTCAATAAGGAAATCGACGAAAAACATCGCCGCCTCTTTCATTATGGGGTATGCCCGCTCTTTGAGGAATTTTTTGTCGCCTCCGAACAGGTAATGCTCCCAGAGGTCCTGGCAGAGCCATGCCCCGCCGGTTACCCATATACCGTGGTTGGAGGCATTGATTGGCGCTGTGCCCCGCCAGAGGTCGGTGTTGTGGTGCAGTACCCATCCCCGGCAGCCGTAGTGTGCCTTTGCGGTTTTACGTCCCGACTGGGCGACGTCTTCGAGCAGGTCGAACAACGGCTGGTGACATTCGGGCAGGTTGGTTACCTCAGCCGGCCAGTAGTTCATCTCCGTGTTGATGTTGGTTGTCCACTTACTGTCCCAGGGTGGATTGATTTTGTCGTTCCAGATGCCCTGGAGGTTTGCCGGCTGACTGCCCGGCCGGGAGCTTGCTATCAGCAGGTAACGACCGAACTGGAAGTACAGCTCCATAAATTGCGGGTCATCCTGCTTAGCGAAGTTTTCGATACGCCGGTCGGTGGGCTGCGTGCTCGCCTCAGTGGTACCAAGGTCGAATTCGACCCTGCGGAACAGGCGGCGATGGTCGGCGATGTGCGTTTTGCGCAGGCCGTTATAGCTTTTGCCGGCAGCCGCTATGATAGTCCGGCGGCAGGCAGCGGTTGGGTCGCCGCTGACGTCCCTGAAGTTCTTGAAACTGGTGGCAGCGGCAAGTATCAATGTTACCGTGTCGGCTCCCGTAACGTTTATCTTTTCGGAGTCAACAGTGAGCCTGCCGCCTTTGGCCTTCGCGCGCAGGTGCGCCTCAAACCTCAACACGCCGGGCCTTTTTTGCTTCGTTCGCTTATTCATATACCCTTGAAGCTGACCTCGCAATGCTAACGTGTTTTTATCTACTACCAATGTCTGTGTATTCGTGTGAGGGCTGTCCAATTTGGCGGCGAATGTAAGCTGCCCCGGCTTGTTGCAGGTCAGGCGAATAACAATCACCTGGTTCGGAAAGCTGGAGAAGACCTCGCGGGTGAAAATCGTTTGGCCGATGCGATAGTGAACTTTTGCAATACCTGTATCGATGTCCAGCTCCCTGCGATAATCGACCGGCTTGTCGTGGCCCGGGAAGTGCAGGCGCAGGTCGCCGAAAGGCTGATATTTCTCCTGCCGCAACGGTACACTCATCATCCGCTCCATCGCCAGTTGTTCCGCCTGGCGCTGTTTGCCCTCGAACAGCAGCTTGCGGACGGCAGGCAGATAGTTTACCGCACCGGCGTGTTGATATTCGTGCGGCCCTCCGGTCCACAGCGTATCATCGTTGAACTGTAGTTGTTCGTGTTCTGTGCCGCCGAAGACCATAGCCCCAAGACGTCCATTTCCGACCGGCAGAGCTTCCGTCCATTTCTGTGCAGGTTGGCGGTACCACAGTTTAAGGTTGCGCCACTTGTCCGTATCGTAGCGATTGGTATCACCCTGGTTCACATAGCTAATTGCACATCCTGTTATTATCAGGCAAAAAGCTAATAAGTAAAAAGTGAACGCTCCTGAATTTCGAGTTGCTCTGCTTGTTACTTTTGGCTTTACTTTTTCTGGTTTTACTTGTCCATCTTTCATACCGGCTCCTTGTCATAATGAGCAATTAGTTATCTTTGAAACTCAAAGTCTTTACGATGCGCTTGAAGGTGCGTTCAGCCATCTCGGCATCGCCCATAATCTGGTGCACTTCGATATCAAGCTGGTGATTGTTTGGTAACTTTGCGGTGCCGAAAATAAAACTGAGGGGGGTCTGCGGTTTTTGTATAAGTGCCCAATCGATAGCGAGCGTATCTATCTGCATCCAGTCTGTTTTTATAATC
>JAUWBX010000336.1 GCA_030609625.1 Phycisphaerae bacterium | reverse complement strand
CGCACGATGCGCATTGAACATCGCTTTGCCTCCAAGAATTCTGTGTGTAATGTTAGGACTTGTAAATAAATTATCTTCCATTTTTGGCTGGCTGCGGCTTCGGCTGGCGGTGTCAGCAAAACTCGGACTACCAACCAGTAGTCCTGCGTTTTGCTTCCTTGCCAGCCTTGTCCTCGCTGGAGCCAAAAACGAAACCTAATTTCTTTACCAGCCCTTACGTCATTCTATCGGGGTAATATCGGAATGTAAAGGGTAAAAAGTCAGCAGTCAAAAGGCTGGTGATGAGATAAACACCCAAAAAATTTGTTCAAATTTTTCCACAACACCCTTGCAATCGTGTCGATAGTTAGATAAAATAATGCTTTTGTGTAAATATTGAAAAGTAGCTTAGTGTATAGGGTATAACAAAATGATTCTGACACAAATATTGCAGCCTAATTGCGTTAGAGTTCCGGTGGAAAGCAAGGACAAGGAAGCGGTAATAACTGAACTTGTGGATTTGCTCGATGCGAACGGATTATTGTTAGACAGAGATGTGGCCCTGGATGCGGTCTTGACACGTGAACGAACACAAAGCACCGGAACAGGTGCTGGAATAGCCATCCCTCACGGCAAATGCAATGCCGTTAAGGAACTCGTTATGGCGATCGGAATCGCACATGAGCCTATCGAGTTTGAAAGCGTCGATGGAAAACCTGTAACAATTCTCATTCTGTTAGTCTCGCCTGCTAACCAGACCGGCCCACATATTCAGGCATTGGCCAGCATAAGCAGACTGATGCTGAATGCAGAATTCAAACAAAAGCTTGAACAAGCCGCCTCCACCGATGAGGTCTATGAGCTTCTGAACAATACAGAAAACGGAGTGAGCTAAAGTGTCTAAAGTGACACTTACGTGTCATCCTGAGGCGAAGCCGAAGGATCTGGCCAACGAAAAAGAGAATCTTCACTTCGCTGCGCTGCGTTCAGAATGACAGCAAAACTGTCACATTAGCTCACTTTAGGCACTCCAAACTCTAATTTGTTGTTTCCCAGAGGATGAGGCCCATTTCATAAGGATTAACGAGGTCTTGGTGCATAGGCAAAACTCTTACAGCCACGCCGTGTTGGCCTGTGTTTCTGCAAGACATCGAGCCAACAAACCAATGCTCGCCCTGCTGCTCGGAAGCTTGTTTGTAATCCATTCTCACAGCGGAGCCTTGCCTGATATTTCCCCAGTTATCGACAGGACCATGATAAAGCTCAACTGAAATATCATCTGGGCTAATCTTTCCGAGCTTAACCAAAGCCCTGACGGACAACTGCGAGCCAACTTTTAATTGCGGCTGTTTGGGATTTAGCTGTTCGTTACCATTACCGTTTTGGAGTTCCATTATGACATCTTTTACGGCGAACTCAGGCCAGGCTTCATTTATCTGGGCCTTCCACTTCGAAAACTCCCTGGCTTTGTTGCAATCTGTCGCAGTTAGATAGGTGTATTTTGCGAGAGCGGGATTGTAGAACTTTCGCGTATAGTCAGCAACCATTCTGTGGGTGTTGAACCGCGGCGCTATCCACTTGATTGATTTTTTTACTCTGTGTATCCAGGCCCGCGGCAAATTGTCAGCCGAGCGTGTGTAAAACAGCGGAATAACTTCATTCTCTAAAATATCATAGATGGCCTGCGACTCGACCGTATCCTGATAATTGGCATCCTTATAGCTCTGGCCTGCCCCAATGGTCCAGCCCCCCTGGGGTGTGTAACCCTCACACCACCAGCCGTCTAAAGTGCTCATATTCAGAGCACCATTAACCGCTGCCTTCATTCCGCTCGTGCTGCT
Source organism: Phycisphaerae bacterium (assembly GCA_030609625.1). GTDB lineage: Bacteria > Planctomycetota > Phycisphaerae > Sedimentisphaerales > Anaerobacaceae > NIOZ-UU13. The sequence continues at coordinate 2,142 of JAUWBX010000336.1, read as the reverse complement.
GGCCTCCATCGGTCTGCGTGGATTGCTAAGCCAGACATCAACGCCGCAAACCAAAACCCTTGCTATATCTATATCGTAGTTTTCCAAAAATATTAGGCGGCGTCTGAGATTGTGCTGGTTTGCAAAGTGAACAATCTGCCTTATAATGTCCTTGCCTTCCGAGTCGTTTGGATGAGCCTTACCGGCAAAGATAATCTGGATAGGCCGTTTGGGGTCGGTAAGCAGCTTAAGAAGTCGCTGCGGGTCTTTAAGCAGCAGATTGCCCCTTTTATAGCCGGCAAATCTTCTGGCAAAACCGATAGTCAGTGCCTCATGGTCGAGGACCTCTTCGGCATGGTTCAATTCAGTATGGTAAGTGCCTCTGCGTTTCATCTGAGCTTTAAGGCGGTTGCGCACAAAAACAATCAACTGCTCTTTACATCTCTGATGTATCTGCCAGAATGCCTCGTCAGGAATTTGCTCGACGTTATTCCAAACAGACTTATCTATGGTTTCGTCGGCCCAATTCGGGCCAAGATATTTTTCATATAAAGCGTTCATCTCGTCCGCCAACCAGTTTTTGATGTGGATTCCATTCGTAATCGATATTATGGGCACTTCATCAATCGGAAGTCCCGGCCACATGCTGCCCCATATCCCGCGTGATATATGACCATGCAATTTACTTACGCCGTTTGTATGACTGCTCAAGCGTAAGGCCAAAATTGTCATTTTAAATGTCTCACTATCATCGTCAGGAAGTATCCTTCCCAATGACAAAAACCGTTTCCTATTTATGCCGAGCTTTTGGAAATAATTGCCGAAATATTTATCCATCACCTCCACATAAAATTCATCAAGCCCTGCTTTAACAGATGTATGCATCGTAAAAACATTGCCCGCCCTTGTCGCTTCGACCGCCTCATCAAAAGTCATATTTTTGGCGCTTCTTAATTTACGGATTCGCTCCAATGCCATAAAAGCAGCGTGTCCTTCATTCATATGGCAGACAGTTGGCGTAATATCCATTGCGGACAGAGCTTTTAAGCCGCCAATTCCCAACATAATTTCCTGGCGAATCCGCAGCTCTCGGTCGCCGCCATAGAGACTGCAGGTAATCATACGGTCCGTGGAAGAATTTGCAGGAATGTTCGTATCCAGCAGATATAACTTCACCCTGCCAATGGAAACGCACCAAACTTGTGCCACTACAGATCTGCCGGGATACTCAACGCTGATTGTCAACGGTTGACCACTTTCTTTGCGAACAATCTCTATTGGCATACTATAGAAATCATTCGCGATATATTTCTCATTCTGCCAACCGTCAATGTTCAAATCCTGGCGGAAATAACCCTTCTGATACAAAAGACCGACGCCGACCAACGGAACACCGAGGTCGGAAGCACTTTTCAGGTGGTCGCCTGCCAGGATTCCCAGTCCGCCGGCATAAATAGGCAGACATTCATGAATGCCAAACTCGGCGCTGAAATAGGCAATAATCGGTCCAGTGGACTTCGAACAAACCTTTTCGTACCAGGTCGGCCTATCAAGATATGATTTGAGCTTTTCGGCAGTGTTCTGCAACTGGGTCAAAAAGCCTTTATTTTCAGCCAGGTCGTCCAATTTTGCCTGCGAAATATTCCCAAGCATTTTGACGGGATTATGACCACAAGCCGACCATAAATTGTTGTCAACACGTTTGAACAGCTCAACAAACTCAGGATTCCATGACCAAAACATATTCCTGGCGATAACCTCAAGGTCCTTTAAGGACTCTGGCAGAGCCGGTAAAACTGTGAAGCTACGAACACTCGGCATTTTTAGTTCTCCACAACGTAAGTCTTCTTATAACAAACCTTAATAAGTTAAGCCAAACAGGGATTCTCCGTTAGTTTTCGTTAGTCTCCGTTTAATTTTAATCGACAAATGTATTGATTGTCTTAACCCGAAAAAGCAAAGTAAATGGCAAGTTTGGCAGGTTTGGAACGTCCGATATATTCCCCACTTTATGTAAGGACTTTGCTCTGTTGAAAACATGGACTGTCATTCCTTCGACAAGCTCAGGAGGGACTCTGAGGCGAAGCCGAAGAATCTCAATTCTTGAGCCATAAAGAGATTCTTCACTCCCCCGTTCGACTACGCTCAGGGCTAAAGGCTGCG
>JAUWBX010000040.1 GCA_030609625.1 Phycisphaerae bacterium | reverse complement strand
ACTGCTTTCTTCGTACAAGGTGGCATCCCCATCAACAAATATATTTCCTTCAACTATGTCTCTCCCACCGACCTCTCCGCCTCCTGCGGCTATGGGGTCACCTTGCCCCCTTAACGTAAACATCCACTTCTCTCCAGCCGAATTGCCGGCATATATACTACGTTCATAAGGAGGACTCAGAAAGGACAATTCTACCTTTATGCTTTTCTCTACATTTCCTGCCCTGCCAGTTGAAATAGCATAAGGAGGGTCTTCATCATAGTAAAAATCAACATGGTAGCTTACTTCTCCTAAGGCCGTATCCGCAATGTTTTCAAATTGCTTATTGTACAACCTTGTGGTCAATTCTGCTAATCCTGCCTCAGCAGCGTAAAAGGCTTTTGTCGAGTCCACTTCATTGCGAGTCAGTACTATCTCAGTATTCGCCACATTAAGCATGGAGAAACCTAAAATGACGAAGATACAAGCGAAGGCTACCACTACAATAAGTGCTAATCCCTTTTCTGGTCTTGACATTCTGATTTTCATCTGACATTACCCCCCGTAATTTCGCATCATTACTGTCCATAATTTCGCATCATTACTGTTGAGACAAAATGTGTTTGTAAGTTATCTTCTCTCAACTTAAGCTCTATTTTTACAGTAGTACCAGTTACATTAAATTGCAAATTTTCCACCTTATCATTGAGAACAGTCTCAGAGATATTTCCTCCAACAATTGCGGTTTTAAGCATAAGGTTTTGAGCTGCCGGCTGAACAAAAAATCTCCTCCAGGCTCCTTCAATGTCATTGTATATCCTTAGACCTGTACCATTGCCCTCCACTCTTGCTGAAGTTCCCGCTTTAATGGCACGGCTCATTCTCTGCATGGCATAGGAAGCGTCCCTTTGAAGATTCACCCTTTTACAGGTATTATTCCAGGATTTTTGACCATAAAACAGAATCGAACCGGCTGCTACAATCACAATAGTACTTGTGAACATCGCAATTATAAGTTCTATGAGAGTGAAACCTTTTTGCCCTTTTCTTTTCATTAGATTCACCTATTTAGGAGCAATAAGAGTGACCAGACTTACATTACGCTCCATGCCCGCCGGTCCCCAATTAACAGTAACTACAACCTTTTTATATAAGCCGAGATCTTCGGTGACTACACTTCGACTATAGGTTGAATTTTCCAAAGAAAGACTCTCTTTCGTTTCACTTGTTGCTATGTCAGAATAACTGCCTGCTTTTAACTCTTCTAATTTCTGCCCAGCCAATCGGGAAGCCGCGCGATACTGTTCTCGTAGATTAATCTGGTTGGTACTGGCAACATAGAAAAAAGAGCCTCCGAGTATTACAATTACTAAGATTAAAGCAGCCGTCATTACTTCAACAAGACTTGTTCCCTTCTTCGATTTTCGAACAATGGACATAATACAATCCTCTCTCTAAAGTGGCCGCTCAATTCTTAGGCGTATAATTCGCAATTTTGCGAACCTCAACAGTCCCAGCTCCAATCGCCGTCCTTCCCCTGCCTGCTTTTCTAAGCGATGGTGCCTTACTACTAAAAGCGATGGTGTCTTCTACTAAAAGCGATGGTGTTCTGCAAGTGATGGTGCCCTACGCCGAGATATCTATCGGGGTTTAGAAAACGTAAGTTTATCAGGAAATCTCTGCATTTGGAGTGCTACAAACATGGAATCTGTAGCAAAATTGAACTTATACACAGCAATAACTGGGCGAGATGGGACGGTTTACGAGGATATCGGCTAACTTTTCTACATATTATCACCCGTTTTTTAATACTACTGACAGTGATTTGTAGAATTTTTAACAGAAAGATGATGCAAGAATTAGCAAAAGCGTCCACTGTGCTCAACATTATCAGACGCCGGCGATTTGGACTTGTTGTTCGTGAAAAACACAAGGTAAGAGCATTAGCATTAAGGAGTATAGACCCAGCCGTTCTCGCTATCAAGTTGTCCCGTACCGGTCAGGCCGGCAGGGGCTGTTACTGTGATAGTAGCGCTTCCATTGGCATCGACAGAAGCAATGGTGAAATGGCTGTGTGAAGCCGCTTCTCTTTCTTTTCTTTCCCATCTTCAATATCCTACAAAGCAGGCAGCAGGCAATGATAGGCTCATGCGCTATTTGGGGGTGTCTGCACGAATGATAATCACAGCTCAATGCGCGCAAACGTGGCTATGGCCAAAACAGCCATAGCCACCATTAGCTCAATTGAACCAACTGCCCCGTTTCTTCGCTTTGCCGGGCAAAACGGCGGGGGCAAATGCGGGTCGCTTAACAGTCAAACCCGCCTCCGTATGCCGGCATATCTGCCAACCCCTGGTTCGCGGAATCCGCAAAATTCTTAAGGAGCCGGAGTATAGACCCAGCCATCCGTATCATCAAGTTTCCCTGCACCGCTCAGGCCGGTGCCAGGCGATACCGAGATGACAGCTCGTCCAGTGCTATCCACACTATCAATTGTGAAGTTGGCGACTGTGAAGTACCTGCCGGTAAGGTCGCCTGCCTTAAAACCTAAAGTCGTAGCGACACCCGAAACAGCCTGGGACGACCAGGCATCTACTGTGGTGGGATTCTCAGCGAATGCAGCTCGTACGGCAGATTTGATAGCACCGGCCGACGCGGCACCTTCCGACCATTTGGCCGCATCGATTTTACCGCGAAGAATCGGGACCGCAACCGCAGCTAAGATACCGACAATCAGAATGACGACCATCAACTCAATCAGCGTGAAGCCCCTTCTCTCTCTCTTCTTTCTCATCTTCAATCTCCTAAAAAATGTTTTGAAAATTACCCTGTTTCCGATATTCTCATATTGCGTTTTCCCTTTGTGCGCTCCGCATTACGCAATACACACGCTCAATCCTCAATAATCTTTTATCGACTAAAATCACTAACAACTATATGAGTTTTCGATTTTTTTGACCGCAGATTTCGCGGATTAACATGGACTAAACATAAATAGAAAATCAGTGAAATCTGTGAAATCCGTGGTTCTCATCCCCCACTATATTTGCTATATTCGCTGCTTAAAGTATAGCACAAAAAACCAAAAAAGCAAACTTGTCCCATAGTGCAGCCGGCTTCTGTTCCGTGCCCCCGAGATTGAACTATCCTGACGCAGACATTGAGAAAATCGGCAGATACAGCGCAATAACTACAACCGATACAACGGCACCAACCGATACAATCATTATTGGCTCAAGCAGGCTCGTCATAGTGTTTACTGTGGAATCGACCTTTCGTTCATAATGCTCGCTGGTCTTCTCGAGCACGGTGGCTAAAGACCCGCTTTCTTCCCCGACCTGTATCATTTTGACAACCATATTGGGGAAAAAACCCGTTGCCGCCATACTCGTAGAGATGTTCGAGCCTTCGACAATATTTTCTCTGGCTTGTGTTATCGCTGACTTTATAATATCGTTACCGGTCATTCCACTGAGAACGTCGAACACCTCAAGCACTGAAACACCCGCAGACAATAAAGTTGACATTGTTTTGCAAAATATTGCAACGAAGGCCTGGGTGAGCACATTGCCAAACAAAGGTAAACGCAGAACAGCTTTGCTAAAAAAAAGATGTCCTTTTTTGGTTTTGTTGAAGATAACATTGGAAATTACCAGGACAAAAACAAACACGATGATGTAGATAAGATTGTAGCGGAGAATATTGTAAAAGCCCATAAATCCCCGTGTAAAGGCCGGCAGTTCCCCCCCGAGTGTGTCAAATATCATCACGAACCGGGGGACAATAAAAGCCATTATAAATATCACTATCAGGGTAATAAAAGCCATTACAAATATCGGATAAGCCATTGCCCCTTTAATTTTTCTGGCCAATTTATCACGGCTGTCAAAATACTCTGCCAGCTTACCCAGCGCTCCTCCCATATTACCGCTGGTTTCGCCGGCTAAGATCAAAGCGTAAGACAACTTGTTGAAAACCTTTGGAAATTCCGCAGCACCGTCCGAGAAAGACTCACCTTTCTTCACCTTTTCTGATATACTCCGCAGAATCGGCTCAAGATTTGAATGTTCTGCATCTTCGGCAATGGTGTCTAAAGCCACCGTAATAGGAATTCCTCCCTCTACCATTGTGGACAACTGCCAGCAAAGCGCTGAAAGGTCCGCTGATTTGATTCGTTTGTGGCGATTTACTCGCCGGCTTTTTGAGACTCCTGCAGATATCTCATTGATAGAAATCGGTGTAAAACCCTGCTCCTGAAGATAGCTAATGACATCAGTTGAGGAAGCCGCCTGTGCAATACCTTTCTTCTGTGTCCCTTTTAAATCCCGAGCGACATATTTGTAGCTTTTCATTTAACGAACCCCTGTCAAATAGTGACGGACACTGACGTCCGTGTTAGTCCGTGTTCATCCTGTAAAGGCCACACTAATGACCTCTTCGGCGGTTGTTAAACCCGCCAACGCCTTATTTACACCGCTTTCAAGCAGACCACCATAGCCTTTTTGACGTGACGCTTCTCTTATCTGCGCCTCGCTGCTGCCGGTAATTATCATTTCGCTTATATCATCATCCACAGCCAAAAACTCAAATATGGGCAATCTACCCAAACAACCTGTCCCTCCACAGGCTACACACCCTTTGCCCCGGTAGAAGACAGTATCCTTGGCCTGCTTAGGGTCAATCCCCAAACGTTTGAGGACTTCCTCATTTAAGGTTATAGGCTCTTTGCAGTGTTCACAGATTTTTCTAACCAATCGCTGGGCAATAATTAAATTCAGCGACGAAGCCAACAGATACCGCTCAATTCCCATATAGAGTAATCTGCTTATCGCACTGGGTGCATCGTTGGTATGAAACGTGCTCAAAACAAGATGTCCTGTCAATGATGCCTTTATTGCAATTTCGACCGTTTCCTTGTCCCGAATTTCACCTATTAGAATTATATCGGGGTCCTGTCTCAAAATTGCTCGCAGGCACTTTGCAAAGTCCAGGTCAATTTCCGGCTTAACCTGAATCTGGTTAATTCCGGCAAGACGATATTCGACAGGGTTTTCAACCGTTGTAATATTTTTCGTCGGGTCCTTGACGTAATTCAGAGCAGAGTATAACGTGGTGCTTTTACCACTGCCGGTCGGCCCGGTAACAATCACTATCCCGTGCGGCCGCGCCAACATACTTTTAAACTCTTCGAGAAGTTCAGGCTCAAGCCCAAGTTGTCCCAGGTCGTGTTTTACCGCCGATGCATCCAGGATTCGCATCACTACCTTTTCACCATATATTGTCGGAATTACCGATACTCGAACGTCTATATCTCGACCGGACGTCTTGACTTTGAATCGTCCATCCTGGGGCAGCCTGCGTTCGGCGATATCCATCCGCGAGATAATCTTAATCCTGGCGATTACCGCTGCCTGCATCTTTTTGGCCGGTGGTACCATATCATGGAGCAAACCATCAATTCGCATGCGAACCACCGTTGTTTTTTCCTGAGGCTCTATATGAATGTCACTCGCTCTGCTTTTGACCGCCTGGCTCAGGAGCAAGTCAACGAACCGAATCACAGGTGCTTTATTTGCATCTTCTTCGCCGCTGGCATCCGGTTCCTCTGAAACTATATTTTTCTCTATACTTCTTTCTTCATCGACTTCGCCCTCTACCAAGCTGCGAAGCTGTTGTTCTTCAACATCCGAACCGTGATAAATCAACTCTATCGCCCGCCGAATCTCCTGAGGAGAACTAATTGCCGGCTTAATCTGACGCTTCATTTTCAGTGTAACTGTATCTATCGCGATAACGTTGAGCGGGTCAGCCATCACAACGACGACTTTGTTGTCAGCCTCGCCGACAACCACAAGGCAGAATCGCTTGGCGATACCCTCAGGCAGCATGCGAGCGATATCCATATCTATCTTGTTTATCTTGTTGGTATCATCTAAACGGATGTATTCCAGCGAGAGGTGCTCAGCCAGGGCCAGAGTAACATCCTCGTGATTTAGCTTCTCAAGTCGAAGCAGTACCTCACCCAGTCGCCCCCCTTCCTTGCGCTGCTCTTTCAGCACTTTCTCTAATTCTTCAGGAGTTAACAGACCTTTGGAAACAAGCAGTTCACCAAAAGGAAGATTCGCTTCCACTTCAGGAATGTTGGCGATACTTTGTGCCGATTCAAAAACCTTAGAGATGCTTCGTGCCGAGCCCATCCGATTACTATTACCTCCACTTCAAATATGGATACATACGCTTCTAACAGGCGTACTACTGTCTATCGGCCTCTATTACTGCTGTTTATCGGCCTCTAATTGGTGAGTTAAATACTCACCACTCACTATGCTCTGCTGAAAACATGGACTGTCATTCCTTCGACAAGCTCAAGAGGGACTCTGAGGCGAAGCCGAAGAATCTCAATTCTTGAGCCATAAAGAGATTCTTCACTCCCCCGTTCGACTACGCACCTTGGGCACAAGCTCAGGGCTAAAGGCTGCGCTCCGTTCAGAATGACAGTTTTTGTAACTTTTCAACAGAGCATACTCACTACTCACCAGACTTTTTGTTTAAATATAAAATTAACCACCAAAGACAAAACCGTCTTTGTTTTGCTTTCCTGGCGATATTAAATACTCGAACTTAATACTTTTTCGGACAATCTACAGAAGTAAATTACCCCTATTTTGTAACTCAATGAGGTAAGATGTTGAACTTTCCTGCATTCACGCAGGATGTCCACAGCTTTGAAATGTGACCTAAGCCCTTGTTCATAAAAGCATTAGGCTGTTCGATGCTCGATGCCGGATGCTCGATACTCGTCGAGAATCAAGTATCGAGTATCGAGAATCGAGGCTGCTTTTGTAAAGCCTGTTATGGTTTATAGGACGGTTTGGTCCAGCACCAATTAGGCGTGAGCCCTGTTAGAAATCGGCGCTGCAAGCCTGACAGTCCACTATGTGAAGTAATTTCTAACAGAGTTAGCCTAAGCTCAATTGGTGCTGGAGCAGGGACAAAACATCCGTTTCGACTCTACATCTAATGAGTGTCATTCCTGCGAACCCTGTCCTGAGCAAAGCCTGCCCTGAGCGCCAGTCGAATGGGTCGAAGGAGCAGGGACCCAGCATTTTCGCTCTGGGCACCTGCTTTCGCCCTGAAATGTTACGGAGTCGTGCCACTTTCTTTTTTGGGAGCCTGCTCCTTCTGGCGCTTGTACTCTACCGTGAAGCTCGGGTAATCAGCAAGCTCACCCGTGCCATACACCTCGTAAATTTCCAGCTTCATTGTGTTGGCATCCACTTTCGAGTGAGCCATTCCCATTTTGTTAGTCTGGCCGTCGGTCCCGGTGTGCTCATATTTATTGACGGCCTTGTTACCGCCGGCTTCCCAGGTGCCCCTGCCGTTACCGCCTCTGTTATCCAAACCAACCTGGACGATTTTGTCCTCAGAAGGCAGGTAGAAGATCATACCGCGGTACTCGTAATTCGGCCATTTAATATGCACGGTAACCAGGTGCTTATCGAGCTCCCATTTGTAGATGATCTGCAGTTCCTGACCTTCATTGGTTTCAGCCACCCATTTGCCCATCATCCAATCGAACCCGCCTTCTGTCACAAGGTCGCCCAGCTTCTGCTGTGCCCTTGCGCCGGCTGCTAAGATGATAAGGATAGCTGCCACAGCCAGGAAGGTATTTCTCAGTTTTGAGGTTTTTGGTCGGTTCATTGTGGTTAGCTCCTCTCTTTTACTAAAGTTACGTTTAGAACGCTTAGCCACAGTGGCAAGCTTACTATTTCAGTAAGATAACACATTTAGCCTGAAATTGCCAGCATTTTGCATATTTTTTTGCAGGTTTAGCCGCTGGGGCCACTTTTTGTCTTGACGGGATGGTCTGCTTGTGGTATGCTAAAAGGACTTGGCAGGAGTTGTTTTAGGCGAAAATATCTGGGTTTGGACCCGCTATGTCGAACAAAACTGCTCGAGAAGGAAAAAAATAGTTGGACTTTCGAGATAAATTTGATATACTCGTGGCATAAAAGCTCAGCATAGTAGTTGAGTTGATTTAAATTAGAAACATCGAATAAAGAAGATTGCGAAAGCAGGCTGTTGGCAGTTGAGGAAGCTGTCGGTCTCCTCATCATACCAACATTCGGGGTATCTTGAGAAACACTGTTGATTTACCCGAATTTATGAGACAAGCGTACAGGAGGCAAACCAATGACAAATTACCAAAAAAGGTCCACTAAGCAAATGGCAAGAGGGTTTACCTTAATAGAGCTATTGGTGGTTATTGCCATCATTGCCGTATTGCTGGCAATCCTAATGCCTGCGATGCGGAAGATCAAGGAGATGGCACGGGGAACAGCCTGCAAATCAAATTTGCGGAATATCGGATTGGCTTTAGCAATGTACTTAGACGACTATGAGCGCAAAATCCCCAATACGGGCAGCTCCAACGGATTTCTGTGGTTCGAGTCAGACGGCCTTACTTATCGAAGAGCCGGTTCCAGCGGCGGGACTTATTGGGGTACTTTCTACAAAGAGTACATTAAAGGCCAGACGAAGATATTCGGCTGTCCGAGCTTACAACGTGTTCCCGAAGGATTAATATACTCATATAGTGATTTTCCCGACCCTTCTGCTGTAATTCAGCATGCAGCGTTTGGTCTGAACCATCATAATAGAGCCAGGGGTCGAAATACAATGGATATATACCGTGTTTCAGAATTCATTTTTTGCACCGACCATGCTGAACCAAGACCGGAATGCGGAACCAGCGATGGGTTTCATAATAATAACAGACCCGGCGCTATGAATCTAACCAGCTATCGACGAGGCGGCAGTCGTTTCCGCACCTATCGGCAGATTTTCAGACACAATATTAGATACGCCGCCGACGACAGAACCGGCGGACGAGCTAATGTCCTTTGGCTGGATGGACACGTTACTTATATTGAAGAGACTACGGGAGACGATGTGCCGTTAGGGTGGTACACAGGCGATAAGGAGGACAGGTTTTAAGGAGGATGGATAATATTCTCCGATTCTTAAATATTCAGCCCCGCAATTTTATTGTGGGGCTTTTTATATGCTAATTCCGCACGAGCAACGAGCGACGCTATATATGCCTGCCCCGCAACCCACACCCAGAACATCTGGCACAGAGGAAAGTTCAAACCCTACTCCCGCTCAAAATACAAAGGCGTGGACTTCGCAGACGATAGACGACAGATGACAGATGACAGTTGCTACTCTTTAGAAACATAAATCCGAAATCCTAAGCACTATCCGCCTACGTCAAGACTACGGCGG
>JAUWBX010000398.1 GCA_030609625.1 Phycisphaerae bacterium | reverse complement strand
GAGCCGGCCGAGAACACGTATCGATTAGATGGGCTGAAAAAAACACTGACGAAAAACAAAATGATACCGCTGAAAGAATTGATTACAATGAACCCCGGCGATGTGCTTGCCACGGACCAGACCGAAGCGGTAATGGCTTTTTACAGCCAATCATACGCGTTAGTGCGATTTCTGCAGGAAGCAGGTTACGGCAGACGATTAGGTGTTTATCGTCGGTTGCTCGCAGACGGCTTGAGGGGAGACTGGGTGCTCGACGAGGTGAACAAAACAATAGCAGCAGACAGGAACATCCCGAAAACCGTCCTGTGGAATCGAATTGTCGGCCGAGAGTTATTTGAAGATTATGTCGGCGATGATTTTGACCAAATTGAGAAAGAGTATCTTGACTTTTGCAGACAAATAATTAAGACTCAAGACTGAAGACCAAAGACTGAAAACCCAAGACCAAAGATTTATGTCTGAAAAATCTCAATACTCTTTTATTCTCGCATCGGCATCGCCCCGGCGAAAAAAGTTATTAGCTGAGGCCGGCTATAAATTTACGGTTGTTCGGCCCGATATTGACGAGTCGGCTTTTCCAGCTAAGGGCATCAAGCCCTGTGAATATGCCGAGCGATTAGCTTTGGCCAAGGCGAAAAATGTCGCTGAAAAATATCCGGACTCTCTGGTCATCGGTGCCGATACCGTTGTGGATTTTGACGGGGAAATTATCGGCAAGCCCGCTGACGTGAAAGAGGCTGAGCAGATTACCAAAAAGCTTTTCAGCAGGCCTCATAAGGTGATAACAGGTATCGCGATTGTCAGGCTGAGTAACGGCATCGAATTGAGCGAAAGCGACACCACGACCATTTATCCTAAGCGATTGACGTCTGAACAAATCGACGAGCACATCAAGAGCGAAACCTGGCGGGACAAGGCGGGTGCTTATGCGATACAGGAAAACGGCGATGAATTTATTGAAAGAATCCAGGGCAGTTTGACAAACGTAATGGGCCTGCCAATGGAACTTCTGGAACAACTGCTGAAAAGATTTATTAAGAAGGAAATACCCTCCCAATAAATTGGGGTTTACCAGGCGAGATGGCAGTTATAGTGTCGGTAGAACAGGCCGATTGAGCGCATCGCAATTATCGCGACAATCTGAACGGCAAAGTTCATCGCCAGATGGCCTGCGGTTGTTAGCAAGCCGGAGCCGGTGTATTGGGTCGTCTGCGTTTCGAGAAGAGCGGCAGCGATAAGTAAAAGCACCGTTACTACATAAGGGACAAACGCTTTGAATACAGGGGCAAGAAAATAATCGGGCCTGAACATAGTAATATCTTTGCCGATGGCTGTAGTTAATATGGCTATTGGAAATAAGAACAGGCCAAGGATAAAGAGAACCTGCAGCAGCAATCGGAAACCGAATTCGGCCTGCCGGATATTCTCGAAAGTCAGGCCTTCGTCCTTGAGCAGTATAAGTGTGATGATGAATGGGAGCTGGACGACGGCCATAGTAATGGAGAAAAGAAAAAGCGGTTTGATGATGTACCATACGAAGGTAATGCTCGTTCCGAGGTAAATTTCCGGCAGCTTTTCTATCTCAAAAGCCGTCTCGTAAATAATGTTGAGGTAAAATCCGAGCAGCCAGCCCCACACAGCATAGTTTGTTACGAAGCCGCAACAGCATGAACGGGATGAGAAGAATTTGAAGCATACCGCCGCAATTACAAAGACCAGCGAAGTTACGTTTTCAGAGTTGAAAAACAGCTTCCAATTATCAACAAACACAGCGCGGTAAAAGCCGGGCATCGGCTCACCTTTTTCTTTGGGTAGTTCGACTTTTTTCGGCTTTTTGTAATTTTCGGTTGGGATTATGAAAAGCTGGCCGCAATTAGTACAGCGCGCGCGCTTTCCGGAGTGTTTATCGGCAAATCCGATTATCTCATTACAATTGGGACAAAAAAACTGGATTGTCATAATATCGTATTGTGTATTGCGTATATTGTATTGCGTTAATGAGTAAATGCGTTAATGAGTAAATGCGTTAATGAGTAAAAGAGTTAATGAGTATATGAGTTTATTTGTATTGATACGCTAACTCATCCACTCATCCTCCCATCCACGCATCCACTCATCCTCCCATGCACTCATCCACTCATCCACTCATCCACTCATTTAATCCCGCTGCATGCAGTCAGCAAAGCTTTTGAGGTCGTTGGCCCATTTTTTGGCCTCCAGCAGGTCAATTTTGTCCTGTTTTACGAGCATAGCCAGATGCTTTTCCATCGTCATCATTTTTTCGTCGGGCCTGTTTCGAGTCTTTGTTTGCAGTTGCGAATACATTTGCTCTATTTTGCCGGTTCGTATAAGGTTAGCACAGGCGTAGTTGTTGTTAAGTGTTTCCATGGCTACAATCCTGCCGGTTCCATCTTTTTTGGGCACGAGTTTCTGGCATACAATATAGGCGAGTCCGAGCGAGAGCTGGTTGCGGACCTCGGACTGTCTGCCGGCGGGGAAGTAGTCTAATATCCGTGTTATCGTGCCGGTCGCATCTCTTGTATGGAGCGTGGAGAACACCAGGTGGCCTGTCTCGGCGGCCATAAGGGTCATAGATATTGTCTCGGCGTCACGCATCTCGCCGACGAATATTATGTCAGGGTCCTGGCGGAGCATTTCTTTCAAACCGGCAATGAAGGATTTGACGTCCCTGCCCAGTTCACGCTGCGAGATGATGGAGTATTCTTGCGGAAAGATGTATTCGATGGGGTCCTCGACGCTCATAATTCGGCAGGCACTTTTTTTGCTGATTCGGTGGATTAGTGAGGCAATCGTCGTGGATTTGCCGGCACCTGTGATGCCGGTCATTAGGACCAGGCCGTGTCTGCGATTGATGATGTCCTTCCAGATGTCATTTGGAAAGCCGATGTCCTCTATTTTTGGGATATCCAGCGATAAGGCCCGGATTGCCCCGGCTATGCCATCGTTTTCCCTGAAGATGTTTATTCGAAACTGGAGTGAGCGGAGTCGATAAGAGCAGTCCACGCTGTGCTGGGTCCGGAACTTGCGCAGATTTTCGTTGCTTAGAAGCGGGTAAAGAAGCTGCTTTGCCATCTGCGGGGTTACGGTTGGGCCTTTAAGCTTAACCAGGTCACCGTCGATGCGATATGCAGGCGGTGCGCCGACCTTGATGTGCAAATCGGAGACCCGCATTGCACCGCGCTTTTCAAAGTAAGTCAACATATCAAGGATGCTCAGCTTGCCAAGCTCTGCGGTCTGGTAAACCTTTACTGAAACAGAATGTTCTTCGGCCATACTCGTCTCCAATGAAGTTAGTCGTTAATGAGCAGCATTTTGTTAATGGAATTTATCGAAAAATCCCTTTTTTTTCGATTTTGCAAAAGCCTGCTCATAGTATATCACGACGACTATCGTAAAGTAAAAGCCAAATTTTTGTGCGATTGTTCTGCGAACAAGCCAATCAAGATTCAAATCAACGCTTTGTTTGGC
>JAUWBX010000206.1 GCA_030609625.1 Phycisphaerae bacterium | reverse complement strand
GATGGCGGTAAGGATTTGTTTGTACACCACTCGAACATCACAGCGGAAGGATTCCGGTCTTTATATGATGGCCAGGAAGTGGAATTTGAGGTTGCTGAAGGTAAGAAGGGACCTGAAGCAACGAATGTGCGTCCCTGCTGATTTGAATCGCGGTGTGTTTGGATGTGAAAAGCAAGGCCCCACTGAATGGTAGGGCCTTTTTTAGTAATTATTGACTATTGCTTATTTTGAGATTACCGCGGTGCCTTATAGGTACGTAAGTATTTGCTCGCAATGACTTTTCCTAACAGATTCTTCGACTCCGTTATGCCTCACTCGGAATAACTCCGTACTAAATAGATTCCTCATAGGTTATGCTATAGCAATTAAGCGTAAAAATAATAGTAGTAATATTCTTTCTTTTTGCCACTTTTTCCTTCTGTTGAATTTTGTGAAATTGTTAATTTTGGTTTCGCCGTGAGGGGCTTTTTGATATTTTATGGTTTGAGAGTCGGATGTTTTATATTTTAGGAATTGCGAATGTGAGGTGAGATATGGATTGTCCAGCGTGTGGGAAGTCGATGATAGAAGAAAGTTTTGGAGATGTGCAGGTTGATGTGTGCAAGAGTGGATGCAAAGGAATATGGTTTGACTGGGGAGAATTGAAAGAGCTGGATGAGAGTCACGAAGGGGTCGGTAAGGCGATTGAAGAGGCATTGAAAAGCCCGCGGGTCAATGATGCCGGGCGTGGGCAGCTTAAGTGCCCAAAGTGCGGGATAGCAATGCATGCGCACAAGTACAGCAAGGCCAAAGAAGTGAATGTGGATGAGTGTTACGGGTGCGGGGGGTTCTTCCTTGATAGCGGAGAGCTAAAAGTGATAAGGGAAAATTATATGAGCGAAAGCGAGAGGGATACTTATGTGCAGAAGCTCGTGGCTGATACGCCGCTGGGGGGAGATGCTGAGAGAGTAAGTATTAGGGCAGAGGCGTGCCAGGTATTCGGCGGTCTTCTTAGCAGAAGATGGCCTTTCGTCTGGCCATGAGGTAACTTCTATTTTGTGGGTTTACTGACAGGGAGGAAAAGATGCGAGGTTTAAAATTATTAATCCTGGCAGTGATGTTTGGAGTAGTTGTTTGCGGATGCAGGAAAAAGGATGTGGGCGCAGAAACGACAGAAACAATAGAAAAAGAAGAGACGGGAAAGGAGGCCTCTATGGGTATTACAATACAATGGCTGGGACATGCGAGTTTTAAGATTTGCCACGAAGACGTAGTGATATACATTGACCCGTGGAAATTGAAAGAGTCGCCTAGCGATGCGACACTGGTGTTTGTCAGCCATAGTCATCATGACCATTACTCGGCGGAGGACATTGCCAAGGTTAGCGGGCAGGAAACTAAACTTATCGCTTCGGCTGATGTTGTTGCAAAGGAAAAAGCAGGAGAGGCAATAATGCCCGGGCTGGTGGTCGAATTGGAGAGTGTTCGGGGCAGAGGTGTTGCTGCGTACAATCCTAATAAACAGTTTCATCCGAAGGCGAACAACTGGGTTGGCTTTATAATAGAGATTGGGTCGAAGCGGATTTATTACGCAGGCGATACCGACCTGACAGAAGAAATGAAGGCTCTTAAAGATATTGATATAGCGCTACTGCCGGTGGGCGGTACGTACACGATGAACGCGGAGGAGGCCGCCGAGGCTGTTAAGCATATAAAGCCGAAACAGGCCATACCATACCACTGGGGTGACATTGTGGGCAGCCGAAGTGACGCTGAACGATTCGCTGAATTAGCGGAGTGCGAGGTGATGGTTCTGGCGGCGGGAGAGAGTATCAGTTTTTAGCTCTTAGTGCGGGGCAAGTCCAGGTTTCTTTTGCAGCGTGGGCAGGTAACCTTGTTGGGTTTGAAATTCGGTGGTATTTTTAGTTTCAGGCCGCAGAGGCAGGTTAAAAATACAAACTGATTTACCTTTCGCATAATATCGCCGACCTGGCGCATCTGGGTTTCTTTGCGCTGCCCTTTTTTGGCTTTAACGTCAGCTTCCCGCAATGCAATATCCTCTTTGGTCAGGGCGGCAGGGGGGATGACCGTTTTGGTGTGCGTTACCTTTGCAAAAGCATTTGAGTAGTCTTTGAAAGATGCGCCGTGGGTCATATTGCGCAGAATCCTTATCCTTTCGGAAATCGGCGGATGTGTGCTGGTCAGGTCGGATAACTTTCTCTGCTTCTTTTTCTTGAAAGGATTGGCAATATACATCGGCGCGGTAACCTTGTTGGCGGCAGCTAATTGCGGTGAGGGGTCATTAGCGATTTTCTCCAGCGCGCTGGCAAGACCTTCAGGGTAGCGGGTCAATCTGGCGCCGCCGGCGTCGGCGAGGTATTCACGCTTTCTCGATAGTGCAAAATATAACAGGTATGCCATTATTGGCGCCAGGATTGCGGCAACTATCGCCACTACCAGCATAATGAGCTGTGCCTGGCCGCCGCCTTTGCCGCCGGATGAATATCTTCGGCGCGAGCCCATCATCGAGCTGTAAAACATTCCTCGCAGAAAGACCTGTGATAGTAAGACAATTGAGCCGAGCATTATTCCGGCGAGTGTTACAAAGAGGATGTCACGGTGGAGGATATGGCTTATCTCGTGTGCGATGACGCCCTGGAGCTCATCACGGTTGAGTCGGGCTAAAAGGCCTGCTGTTACGGCGACCGAAGCGGTCTCGGGTTTTCGGCCGGTCGCAAAGGCGTTAGGGGCGGGGTCGTTGATAATGTATATCTTGGGCATCGCGGGCAGACCTGCGGCGATTTTCATTTCTTCAACTACATTGAACAACTGAGGATGCACATCATGGGTAACTAATTTGGCTTTGCTTGCCGCCAGAAGGATTTGGTCGCCGCTTGAGAAGCTTATCAATGTGAGCACAAGCCAAATCACCGTTGCAATTATCAGGCCGAAAAAACCACCTGCAGAGGAGTTGGAGAAAACCAGGCCAATGATAAAGCCCAGAAGCAGCAACACCACTGCCATTATCACCATCAGTACGATGGAGTTTCTCTTGTTGGCTCTAATCAATTCCCACATAGTTTGTAACTCATAGCTCGGCTAAGACCACTCCCCAAACAAGCCTTCGGCGAGCTGGAGGCCTGGGTTTGAGGGTGCCATCCTTTTTAGTAATACTCCCAAACAAGCCTTCGACGAACTGGAGGCCTGGGCTTGATGGCGCAAGACTTTTTCCACTCGCCCCAAACAAGTGTGCTCGTGTTACGTAGCGAACTACTTCGCAGAGTAGTAAGGGTGCCACGCTGAGTTCCAATAAAATGCAAAGCTAAATAGTATCTGTTGCGGAAAGCAAAAACCGATGGTGTCACCCCTGCACCTGCTTTCGCAGGTGTAAACTCGTCCCCGCGGAAGCGGGGAGCAGGGGTCCAGGGCGAAAAAACTGGATTCCCGCTGGAGTTTATCCCGCACATAATGCGGGGCGGGAATGACAAATACTGTTTCGGCAACAGTAACTAAATAATAATTAAAAGCTTACCTTCGGGACTTCCCGCTCGGCGGCAATTTCAATCTCGAAGAAATCGCGTTTGATAAACTTGAACATACCGGCAATGATGTTCGAGGGGAACATCTGAATCTTGTTGTTGAAGAACAAGACCTGGTCGTTGTAGTTTTGTCTGGAAAAAGCGATTTTGTTTTCGGTGCTGGTCAACTCTTCCTGAAGCGAAAGGAAATTCTGATTTGCCTTTAAGTCAGGATAATTCTCGACGACCAGCATGAATTTGCTGAGCGCTTCGCCGAGAGCACCTTCGGCTTTTGAGGAATCAGCGACGTTTGTGGCTCCCATAGCCTGGCTTCTTGCGTTTGTTATGGCCTCAAAAGTCCCACGCTCATGCTTCATATAGCCTTTGGCGGTTTCGACAAGATTGGGAATCAAATCGTGCCGGCGCTTCAACTGCACGTCAATCTGTGACCAGGCATTGTTGACCTGATTGCGAAGGCGAATTAAAGCATTATAGATGCCAATCACAAAAACGATGAGCAAAGCCGGAACAACAAGCAAGACCAGGACAAAAATAACGAGCAGCATTGACATAAGTTTTCTCCTTTTATTGAAGGTGCTTTGCCGGTTTTACGATTTCATTTTTTTCATTACTAATACCACGACAAGGATAACAGCGGCAACGACGATTAATACTATGCTCCAGGTACCCATAATTTTTTCCTTTCATTAAATTTGGTTGTGTCCGAACATATCGGTTAACAGTTTTTGAATTTTATTATCTTTGTCCAACTCTGCTCTGTCGAAGATACGCGGAAGCTCACCTTTGTCGAACCATAGGCCATCGCCTTTGCGGCATTTGTCAATGAGCAGGATTGGTTTGGAGGGGCCAACGATGACCTTTTGCATTTTTTTGTCGCAGATGGGACATTTTCTTATTTTTTCGGTTGAGTTAGAATAGATTTTGAATGAACCAAGCAGTTGTTTGGCCTTTTCCGGCTCGCCGAGCAGGATTTCGAGTTCTCCGGCGTCGAGCCAGATGCCGTTACAGTCGGTGCAATAATCGATTTCGACGCCCTGGAGCTCAAGGGTAATCATCGCATTTTTGCAAACCGGACAATCCATAGTTAAAGACCCAAGATAACAGACAAAAGACTCAAGACCAATTGTCAATGGCCAACTCTGCTAAATCGGTGGTGAAAGTCTATAGTTTCAACCGAGTAATTCTACTATTAAGACGCAGAACAATATAGAAAAATTCAAAAATTAAAATGCAAAATTTATCTAATTGCCGCTTTATTTTTTCATTTTCGCAGTTTTTGGTTTTTTTTCTGCGTTTACTGTTGGCGTAATAATAGTGCGTTATTTTATATTGTCAGGGTCGTGACGTCAAGAAATGAATATCAAATATCCGAGTTTGATAAGGACGTGGAAGTCGGCAGCGGCAAGTGAACTGTGGATTGCGCGCTGCCAATTTTGTTTTGAGATGTGGTTTTATGATTATTATCGGGCGTTTGTAAGTCGTCGGTTGAGCCGGGGGGAACAGAGCGAGTCTTGAGGCTGTGCCCAAAGGAGTTATAATCGACAAAGCAAGCCGGCAGTTCTGGCATGTTGAGATTAGTTTTGTTAAGCTATTGCTCTGTTGAAAACATGGACTGTCATTCCTTCGACAAGCTCAGGAGGGACTCTGAGGCGAAGCCGAAGAATCTCAATTCTTGAGCCATAAAGAGATTCTTCACTCCCCCGTTCGACTACGCTCAGGGCTAAAGGCTGCG
>JAUWBX010000029.1 GCA_030609625.1 Phycisphaerae bacterium | reverse complement strand
TGGTTGTGGCTTTTATGGCTATAGTTCTCGGAACCACGGATATCGGCTTTAGAACGTTTTTTACGTGGCTCCTTGGGTAATATGGATCAAGACTTTTGCAAAATCGAGGTTAGGCATACTTCAACTCCTAACTTATTCCATAAAATTTAAGTACTGTTTTACCAACATATTCAACTTGTTCTGGTACAAGTTCAGGATAAATCGGCAGTGACAAAACCTCGTTACAAAGCCGTTCAGCAATAGGCAAATCGCCCGGCTTGTATCCAAGTTCGCTGAAGCAGTCCTGCAGATGCAACGGCTTGGGATAAAATATCGCCGAGCCGATATTGTTTTCAGCTAAGAATTTTTGCAGCTCGTCTCTTTCCGGCACAGTAACGGTATATTGGTGATAAATACTGACGTTGTTTGCATCGAGCTTAGGTGGTCTGACCGGCGAATCGGCGAAGATACTGTCATAAACAGCGGCGTTTTGCCTTCGTTTTTCATTCCATCCGTCGAGGTATTTGAGCTTGACGGTAAGAACGGCGCCCTGGATACCATCGAGACGGAAGTTGCCGCCAATCATTTTGTAGAAGTATCGGGGATTTTGGCCGTGGTCGCGAAGGACTCTGACTTTCTCCGCAAGGTCTTCTCTATTGGTTGTTACCAAACCGCCGTCGCCGAAACCGCCGAGGTTCTTGGCAGGGTAAAACGAAAAGCACCCGAAATCACCGAAATTACCGCACTTTATACCATCCTGGCTCGCACCTATTGCCTGTGCGGCATCTTCGATAACGGCAAGATTGTGACGCTGGGCAATTTCCGTGATGGCTTTCATTTGAGCTACCTGTCCAAACAAATGCACCGGAACGATTGCTCGCGTTTTTTCAGTTATCTTTTGTTCGATAGCGGATGGGTCAATGTTGTAAGAGTCGGGGTCAACGTCAACAAAGACCGGCTTTGCGCCGAGTCTGACGATAGAACCGGCGCTGGCGAAAAAGGTAAAAGGCGTAGTTATGACTTCGTCCCCCGGTTTTATTTCCAAAGCCATCAAGCTGACAATCAGAGCATCCGTTCCGCTTGAAACTCCGATTGCATAATTGCTGTTGCAATATGCGGCGATTTTTTCTTCAAATTCAGCCACGGCCGGACCAAGAGCGAAAGACTGACCGTCGCAAACTTCACTTATCGCCGGCATCACTTCGTCTTTGATAGCGGCATATTGGGCCTTTAAATCCAGAAGTGGAACCTGCATTAAAACTCCTTTGAATGTTGTCTTACACATCTCTTTTGTCAACTCCGGATTTCCAGTCAATAACTGAGAGTCAGAAACCCCAGACTATTCACTTTCCCAACAATCGCTAAACCGGCACCTGTTTTTGGTCGATTAATCAGACTAAAGCAGTTAGTTTACCCCGTTAGAAATCTTTGTCAAGTGTAAGATAGATGCTTTGGCAGCTTATTTCTTATGGGGTCAAAAGAAGTGGAAATTGAGAATTAAGTATTGACTATTACCTATTCCCAGTTGAAAATTAACCACAGATTACGCAGATAAAATAAAAAAACAATAACTAAAATCCGTGGAATCTGTGAGGGACCCCGCTTCGCGGGAATCCAAATCCGTGGTTGAAATTGGTTAATAGTGAAAAATCGAAGAACAAAAACTGAAAATAATTTAGGCGTTTTATTCACCTGCATCGGCAGACGTGTCTCGCTGCTGAACAGCTTTCGCCGAGCGGCTAAACAACTGAAAATAAACGCTGCATTTTTCGGCACAGATACAACCGAGCTAAGTTCGGCCCTGCAGCTGTGCGACGAAGGCTTTCTCGTTAAGCCGACGACACACCCCCGCTATATCGGGCAATTGCTCTCGATTGTCAAAACCAGCAGAGTAAAACTGCTCGTTCCCACCATCGATTTGGACCTGAAACTTCTGGCCCGGAACAAGCGGAAATTCGCTGCGATGGGATGTCGCGTGCTTGTTTCAAATCCGGAAGTAATCGATATTTGTCAGGACAAGAGGAAAACGTATCAGTTCTTAGTCAAAAACAGCTTCGATACTCCCGTTACTATGAGCGTTCGCTCTGCACTTTCGAAAAAGAGATTGAATTGGCCTTGTTTTCTAAAGCCCTGGGACGGCTCGGCCGGTAAACAAAACACCGTCGTTAACAATCGCAGAGAGTTGCTGTTCTATGCCAAAAGGATACCTAACGTTATCTGCCAGGAGTTTATCGAGGGTACCGAGCATACCTGCGATGTATATGTTGACTTCTGCTTGAAAGTTCGCTGCGTCGTTCCGAGAAAACGAATCGAGGTAAGGGCCGGCGAGGTAAGCAAGGCACAGGTGGTAAAAGATCCTCGCATTATGAGTGAAGCTGCGATATTGGTTGAGACACTCGGGGCCGGGCCGGGCGTTATTACTCTGCAACTGTTTCTGACAAAAAACGACAAAGTTAAATTTGTCGAGATAAATCCGCGGTTCGGGGGCGGCGCACCATTGTCAATCAAGGCGGGGGCCAACTTTCCAAAATGGATATTGCAGGAAGTGTCGGGCAAAAAAACAAATATCCGTTTCGACGGCTTCAAAGATGATGTAATTATGCTCCGCTACGACAGCGAAGTCTGGTTGGAAAATCCTTAATTGACACAGAGATAAGGCAATTTGTCATTCTGAACGAAGTGAAGAATCTCTTCCTGCATGAGTCCCGATTTATCGGGATTATCCTCATTTATAGGCCAGATGCTTCGCTTTGCTCAGCATGACAGTAAAAAACCGGTCAGTTTGAGTAATCAACTATCTTCCAGACAATGCCCTGGCGTTTACCTCCGGCTACCGGCGAGACTGCATAAACGTCCCCTTCCAAGAGCCATTGCTCTATGGATTTTTCGCTCAGCAGCGGCACACCTTCACTGCCTGCATATTCGGATATGATTTTGATATCTGCCCTCTTTCCCTTGACTTCCTGCATATGCAGCAGCGGATAAACCATCGTATTGTCGGCATAAACGACAGCCTCAGGTTCAAGTTTTTCAAATACCTCTTCGGCGAATTTTCCCGCTCCACTGTAACCGGCCTTCCACGGCTGCAAGAACCATATATAATCATTGCGGTAGGGGACATTTGCTCTCGTGGAAAGATTAAGCTTCTGTTTTTGCGCTATAGCAGGAGCAATAATATAAGTTGGGATTGGCAGCAAGGCGAAAAGGAAAACTATCCAACAGAAAATTTTGCGTTTGGGCCCGGTAATAAGCAAATCAAAACCAACACCAATAAGGACCGAAACTAAGCAATAAAAGGGTATGAAAAACGCGTACCTGTCCGGCACCGTATAGCGAAAGGCAAATACAAAGAAAAGTATCAACAACGCCAGAAGAACCTTCACAAAGCCGTTACCTGGTGATACTTTTTTCAGCCCATACAGACCCGCAAAGAAAAATAAGACGTTGGGCGTGGGAAAATTGTATGCCATAAGTATCAGGTTCTCTTTAATAAGCTGGGCCGAGAGACCTATGTTAAGAACATCTGCCTGCCAGGTTTTGCCGAAAAACGCTGAGGCCAGGGTAGCTGTAAAACCGTCGGTCTGGATGATATTTTTGCCGATAAGGTATCCGTAGGGAGTTGCACCGATAACCCACAGCAGAACAATAATTCCAAAGTGTCTTAGCCTGATTTGCCTTCGCACCAGCAGAGCTATGCAAAACACCAGGTAGCAAACAAAGGAAATCGCAGCCAACATGTGGTTGGCCGCTGCCAGGCCGTTGAAAAGCCCAAGCAAGTATAGAAACACCATCCGCTTTGTTTTAACGTATTGCAGCAGCATTAACAATTCTGTCAGTAACAGTGCCGTATAGAGGGTATATGTTTCCGCGATAACGGCATGCCGCCAAAAGGTATGCGATAAGGCCAAAGTGGCAGCAGCAATTACGGCAGGTAAATTCCTGTTCAGCCATAATCGAAGGAGCAAAAACAGGTTTGCAATGGTAAGGGCCGCTGCAACGGCGGAAATCAAGTTTATCCTGTATGTGAATTCGCCGAGCCGAATGTGCTTTACCCCGATGCCGATAATATGATAAAGCGGATGTGAAAGTGCCAGGCCGAGATTGCCCTCAATATCGTTGTGCCGGATTCGGTATTGATACATTCCGCTGTCCTGCCAGAGCGACCCGGGCGCACAAGTGGCTGCATAAAGCCCAGCCGCTATTAAAAGCACAGCAATGTAACTTGCCTTAAGATTGTTATCAGCCTCGACCATCGGCTATCTTTGAGAACTAATTCCTATAACTTTATTTTCGAGTGGTTATTTGTAATTTCTTTTCCAATATCACAAATCCACCGTCTTGTAACGGAATCAATAGTCAATATGCTCTGTTGAAAACATGGACTGTCATTCTGAGGCGAAGCCGAAGAATCTCAATTCTTGAGCCATAAAGAGATTCTTCACTCCGCTGCGCTCCGTTCAGAATGACAGTTTTTGTAACTTTTCAACAGAGCATAGTCAATAATAAATAATAAATTGATTAAATCGTTACTGTCAAGTATTGTGTATCGTCAACAAACCGTATCGCTCCCTCACAGACGGCGGGGACAAGCAGAGTATCACCAGCCTTGAATTCAAGTGGGTCTGCCCCGGCCCCCAGAATCGTCCCAAAGCCGGAAATGATAATCAGCGTTTTCATTTGGCCGGCTGAAAGAAGCAGCTCGCAGTTTTTCCCCTGATGGCCTTTGTCTATCCTGAAGTATTCGCAATCTACCAGCCGCCCTACCGTTGTTACGGAAAGATTATCGCCGGACGCATCGAAATGGATGCTTTCCAAAGCTTCTTCGATGTGCAGCTCTCTGGGCTTGCCGGCCTCGTCAACCCTGTTCCAGTCGAAAACACGATATGTAGTATCCGAGGGCATCTGAATCTCGGCTATCAGTAAGCCCGGGCCAATCGCGTGTGCGGTTCCGGCTGGAAGAAAATGACACTGACCTACCTCGACCGGCACCTTTGCTAACATATCAGCAACGTTGCCTTTTTCTATCGCCTCGGCGAATTGCTCTTTTGTTACGCCTTTTTTCAGCCCCTTATAAATTACAGCACCGGGCGCAGCGGATATGATATACCAGCACTCGGTTTTAGGCTCTCCCTTACCCATTCTCCGGCAGGTCTCCGGGTCAGGATGCACCTGCACACTCAGAATGTCCTGGGCATCTAACAATTTGGTTAACAGCGGAAAAGCCCCTGAGAAATTTTCGTTGCCTGTTATCTCTTTGGGATATTTTTCAATCACCGAGAAGAGAGTTTGCCCAGTCAATTCACCATTTGAGATTACAGACTTATCGTCCGGCAAATCGGCCAATTCCCAGCTTTCACCGATTTTTTCGCCAGCAGGTATATCCTTATCGAAAAACTCGCGCAGCTTCTGCCCACCCCAAATCCGCTGCTTATAAATCGGCCTAAACTTTAACGGATACGCTTTCACGCGGGCTATTTTACCCCCAAACCATCACCCCGTCCACAATCTGATTTGAAGAATTCCAGAATCTATAGTTTAGCTGTTACCGTTACGAAAGTTTAGCTGTTACAGTCACGAACGAAGAAATTTGTTTTGTTTTTCACAGGGTTGTAGTAATAGTCAAATGACTACTGCGACTGCTGCAATACCATTATTGCTCTGTTATATGCCTTCGGCCTTTCTATGCGCACGCTGGACACAGGCCCTCGAACCGAACCTGCTGGCGGTGGATAACAAAGCCCTTGTGGGGGCTTTTTGCCATAGGCAATGATATTTCCGTCAGGCAGTGGGTGCTGCCGCAGTTTGTGCAGGTGAAATGAGGATGGCATTGGCTCTCAGTGCAGTTGTCGGCCAATTCAAAATGCCATGCTCTTTTCTCAATAAAAGCCTTATGCACCAGCCCGACCTTCAATAGACTTTCCAGGGTTCGATAAATTGTTACTTTATCAAAGTGTTTCTTGCCTGAGCGTTGAGCAATCTGGCCCTGGCTAAGCGGCTTGTTTGCTTTTATCAGCACTTTAAGTATGGCTATTCTGACTTTGGTGCAGTAAAGCTTCGCCGCTTTTAACATCCTGCGGGCCTGTAAATCTGAATTTCGCTTCATAGTCACACCGTAAAGTTTTAATGGTGAACGTGCAGTGAATCGGCCGGCGATTTAACAAATAAAAGCGGAAACACAATGTCACTGATACAGCAGGGCAGCCAGACAGCTAAAAACAAAAATCCGAAACTGCCCATGAGCCTCCACGTTGAGAATTGCCCGCCCATTGCCATAAGCATGTGGAACGATGAAGCCCACGTGCTCAGTAGAACATGGCCTGCGTGTGGGAATTTTGTCTTCGGCCTGAAATACGCTATCAGCACCCCCACTATGGCGGCAGGTATCACTAAGTACCAGCCTTCGATAAAACCAATGTGTGCCTGTTCAACAAAACCTGCATGCTCGTGGGAATGGAGATGAATGTGCATACCCAAAAGCAGTTCACCAAGGTAAGGAATCAGCGAATCGCTCAAGGTTGCAATCCCTATCGAGCCGAAAAATCCAACTAACAGAACAGCTATGAATTTCGGTCTTTTTGAATGAAGCTGAAATATTGCAGCGGTTACCATAGCGCTTAGCACAACGTGAGCGGGGTGAAATACGTAGAATATTCTCTGGCTTGTTTCGTGCTCAAGATTTTTAAACAGCAGCATGCAAACGATGCCTGTTGAAGCCCCGAACAAAGTAAACGGTGCATGGCTCTTCAATTCGTTTACAATAGTTGCAAGTTTTTTTTGTCTCTGCATTTGGCACCTCGAACTTGGTAATTATCAAAATTGGTTTCTAACTTAAAAGGAAATTTTACATTTACTACGCCATATTTGCAACTTAGTTGCATATATTTTCTGTTTTTTTCATACACTATCAACTGGCAAACTCGTCCTGATAAAAGAAGCTCTCAGTTAGTTGCTGCTGTTGTGGACCAAAAAGCGTTGCAGATTTCAACTCAGGCGGGTAAATTAGAGCCTCTATTGAAAGACTTTGGACAACAGCAAGCTATTATGTCGCGAACTAATATTGTGACTATAAGGACTGGTAAAGAAATTAGGTTTCGTTTTGGCTCCAGCGAGGACAAGGCTGGCAAGGAAGCCCAGCACCAAAAACGGAGCGCACAGCGAAGTGCTTTTTTGGTGCTGGGCTGACGCCGCCAGCCGAAGCCGCAGCCAGCCAAAAATGGAAGATAATTTATTTACAAGTACTAAGGAACAGACAATGAAGAAGATAGTTGTATTGCTGTGGTTGGTGATTCTCACGGCTTGTGTGGGTTGCCAAAGCACCTATAAACCATCTCGACCGCTCATCGGAATTACGAGTGTATATAAGGTAGATGATAAAGACAATTCAGCTTCGACTTTGGTAAATTTCGCTTATGTAATAGCAGTGGCCGAGAATGGTGGTGCCCCGGTGGTTCTGCCGACCATCTCCGGCGAAGAGATTTTGCAGCGATATGTGCAGGAGCTGGACGGCTTGGTGCTGGTAGGAGGCGACGATATCCCGCCTTCGGCCTACGACGAGCAGCCCCATGAAACAGTCAAAGTGCTGCACATGCAGCGGTACAATTTTGAAAGAAAGTTAATCTCCTTATGGTTGAGCAGTGGCAAACCCCTGCTGGGTGTCTGTCTGGGCATGCAGTTTACAAATGTGGTATCAGGAGGCTCACTCATCCAGGACATCCCTTCTCAGGTAGGTACAGAGATAGGACACCGCGGATATCATCAGGTAACGATTGACTCGACCAGCTCCTTAGCAAAAATCCTCGGTGCCGATGAGGCCTTTGTTTACTCGAACCATCACCAGGCGGTTAAGGACATAGGTAAAGGTTTAAGAATTATCGCCCACAGTGACGATGGTGTTGTTGAGGCCATGGAACGCCTCGGTGGGCAATTTGGCTTATTCGTCCAGTGGCATCCGGAACAAATGGACGATACCGAGCACCGCAACGCAATCTACGGCGCCCTGATTCGAGCGTGCGCTGCGCGAAACTAATACCCTCCATAAAAAGATAGGTAAGACAGAAGTGAAAATTGTAGAAACAGCATCGGGCCTTGCGGAATTAGCAAAAGTAGAAAAAGGCTGTGTCCTGACTATTGGAAATTTCGATGGCGTCCACCTCGGACATCAGGAAATAATCAACGTTGCGCGAAAGCTCACTGACCAAAGGCAGTCTGAGCTTGTTCTGATGACCTTTGAGCCGCATCCTGTGGCTATCTTATATCCGGAAAAAGCACCTGGTGTATTAACACCAATAGTGTTGAAAAAACATTTACTCGCCCAATTTGGTGTGGATTGCCTGGTAGTTTTGGAAAGCAGCTATAGAATTTTGAACCTTTCCCCGGAGGCTTTCATTGATGAGTTTCTTCTAAAGTCTGTTCAGCCGGGCGTTGTGGTTGAAGGGGAAGATTTTAATTTCGGTTACAGCAGAAGTGGTAACGTGGAAATACTAAAAAAACTGGGAGAGAGGTTCAACTTCGAAATCGTTATTGTGCCGGGCAAAGAGATTAAACTTGCTGATGAACAAAATGCAAGGGTCTCCAGCACCCTGATTCGCCATTTGCTGCACAAGGGCGAAGTTGCGGATGCTGCACAAGCCTTGGGCAGATATTATCGACTATCCGGCCAAACCACTCTGGGTAAGGGAAAAGGTAGAAAGTTAGGATTTCCAACGGCTAATATTAATCCTGTAAATCAGATCATACCTGCTGAGGGTGTCTATGCCGGCTTCGTGGAGATAGCCGACACTGAAGAACTGCTCTGTGAAAGTAAGAACAAGCTCCCAGCCGCATTTAGTATTGGAAGAGCAAAAACTTTTATATCTGACCATCCTTTACTGGTTGAGGCCCACATACTCGGACAAGACACAGGTGATTTATATGGCAAATACCTCGCGATGGATTTTGTGAAGTTCATTAGACACCAGCAAAAGTTTAGCTCACCCGAGCAGCTCTCCACCCAAATCACAAAAGACTGCGAGAAGGCAAAAGAGATTTTAGCTAAAGAGAGAGTGTGAGAAAGATTTTCAAAAAGCGGTTAATGTATGAAGTATCCAATTGCATATCATATAACTTTTACTACTTACGGCAACTGGCTGCATGGTGATGAGAGAGGCAGTGTCAATAAAGAACATAATCGGTATAGTAGTGCTTTTGTGAATCCAAATTCAGGTTTGCACAGAAAGGAACAAATCGCCCTTAAAAATCCCCCCTTCGTATTAGAACAGAGTCAGCGAGAGGCGGTTTTGAAGGCAATTCTACGAGTGTGTGAATTTCGCCGGTGGTTTGCGCACGCTGTTCATGCCAGGAGCAGTCATGTTCATATTGTAGTAAGCGGTGAGGAAAAACCGGAAAAGATGATGGTCAATTTTAAGGCTTATGCCACCAGGATGATTAGAAAATGCAATAATGAGCAAACAACAATTAGAAAATATTGGACACGTCACGGCAGTACAAAGTATATTTGGACAAAAGAAAGCCTTGTTTCTACAATAAAATATGTTAGGGATGAACAGGGTAAAATAATGGCGTTTGGTGCAACAGACAATCAGAGGGGTAAAAAACAAGAAAGCAAAACTGGCGTAACAGACAATCAGAGCCCCGAACGTCAGTGAGGGGTAAAAACAAGAGAAAATAAAACTATTATGATAAACAGCAACTTCCAAAAAGCAGTCGAGTTAATTAACAAATCCAACAATGTTTTGATTACGACTCATACCAGGCCGGATGGTGATGCCTGCGGCTGTATTGCAGCAATGTCTGATGCCCTGGCCGCTCTCGGCAAAAACGTAAAGCCGCTACTGCTCTCACCTGTGCCGGAATGGTACGAGTATTTATTTGCTGAGAAGGTCCCTGTCCTCGGCGAAGATATTGACCTCGGCCAGTTGACAGAAGGTCGGTTCGGTGAATTTGATTTGATTCTGATTGTCGATACCAACAGTTACAGCCAACTGCCGAAATTCGACCAATATTTGAAACAGGCCGAAACACCTGTCCTGATAATCGACCACCACGTAACCGCTGACGGCCTTGGGGATGTCGAGCTGGTCGATTCAGGTGCAGCCGCCACGGGTTTGATTGTTTATGACCTGCTAAAGTACGCCGGCTGGACAATAACCGAAAAGATTGCCGAGGTGCTGTTTGTGGCGGTAGCTACCGACACCGGCTGGTTCCAGTTCGGCAATACCAACAGCAGGGTCT
>JAUWBX010000419.1 GCA_030609625.1 Phycisphaerae bacterium | reverse complement strand
GAGCCTCCTCCGTCGGAGGACATATTTACGAATGGTTTTGGGCGTTTCTGTCTGAACCGGCACAACGGGACAGTTAACTGTTGTTTCGTAGATTTTTCTGTCAGAGCAATAGGGCTGAAGGAATTGTGGAGGCTAAAGTGGCATAGAGTATTTAATGTAAATGCTGTACCGCCGGATTGGCCGGAGTGGATGAGAAAGTTTAAGGACTACTAAAATTGGTAACTGGTTATTGGTAAATGGTAATTGGTTAGCCATTTAGCAATATGAAAGGCGCAGTATTATGCGCAAGCAAAATGCCTTTACTTTAATAGAGCTTTTGGTGGTGATTGCCATTATTGCGTTGTTGATGGCGATTTTGATGCCGGCACTACAGCGAGTCAAGGAGCAGGCGAGGGCTATCGGCTGTCAGGCCAACTTGAAGCAGTGGGCCCTCATCTTCTCGATGTACGCCAATGACAACGATGAAAAGTTCCCCGGCTGGCTTGAATCAGCCGAACCTTGGCCCCAGCAGCTCAAATCTCTGTGGCCACGTCACCGCGATAGCAACGACTTATTCATGTGTCCCATGGCAAGAAAACCCGCGAGTGAGTTCCTGGATTCGAGCAACTGGCATCTGGGCAGCACGTACTCTGCCTGGTCTCTGCGCAGTACGGCCAGCCGCGTGCGAATCGACTGCAGCTATGGCGTGAATATCTGGGCCCAGTCTGTGCCGGGGTCCAAGCCCGATGTCAGATATTGGCAAACTGTCCCCGGCAAGGGTTCGGCCAATGTCCCTCTGTTGACCGACAGTGTCTTGTGGTGGGCGTGTCGG
This sequence comes from Phycisphaerae bacterium, assembly GCA_030609625.1. Classification (GTDB taxonomy): domain Bacteria; phylum Planctomycetota; class Phycisphaerae; order Sedimentisphaerales; family Anaerobacaceae; genus NIOZ-UU13. The sequence continues at coordinate 2,426 of JAUWBX010000419.1, read as the reverse complement.
TCGAGCGTAGGCAATCCTCCTGAATACGAGGACGCCTGGACGGACAGCTCGCTGCCCTGTTGCATGAACCGACACCATGGATTCGTAAGGGGTATCTTCATGGATTGGTCCAGTCGGCCGGTGGGCGTCAAAGAGCTGTGGACGTTGAAGTGGAATCGCGAGTATGACACAAATGGTCCCTGGACCAAAGCCGGCCTCGTACAGTCATCTGACTGGCCCCAATGGATGAGAAGGTTTAAAGACTACTAAAATTGGTAATTGGTTAGCCATTTAGCAATATGAAAGGCGCAGTATTATGCGCAAGCAAAATGCCTTTACGTTAATAGAACTTTTGGTTGTGATTGCTATTATTGCATTATTGATGGCGATATTGATGCCCGCCTTGCAGCGGGTCAAGAAACAGGCAAAGGCGGTTACCTGTCAGTCCAATCTTCATCAGTGGGCAGTTGTCTTTGAGATGTACACCGGTCAAAATGACGGGTATTTCTGGAGCGGGGATTTTAACAGAGGCGGATGGGAGCAATATGTCTGGGTAGGACCGCTGCGGCCTTACTATAATAACGAGAAAGATTTGCGTTTCTGCCCGACGGCTACAAAACTCAGGACAGAGGGAGCCAGAGACCCATTTGCGGCCTGGGGACCTGTGCGGCAAACCGGCGAGCAAAGCGGCAGCTATGGAATGAATAACTGGCTTTGTAATCCACTGCCGGATGTGGACTTTATACACGGCCGAGAAGCAACCAAAGATAACTGGCGGAATGCTTACGTTGAAGGTGCAGGTAATATACCGCTGTTTCTGGATTGTGCGTTTGTTGAGAGCAAGCCATACGATTTTGATACGCCTCCGGAATATGACGGTGATATATCAACGTATTTGGTAAGCGCTTTACAAATCAAACGTTTCTGTATGAACCGGCACGGTGAGTACGCAAACGGCGTTTTTCTGGATTTCTCCGTCCGAAAGATTGGGCTTAAGCAGTTGTGGACGTTTAAGTGGCATCGAAGCTTTGACATAAACAACTCGTGGACTACAGCCGGCGGAGTCCAGCCAGATGACTGGCCGGAGTGGATGAGAAGGTTTAAGGACTATTGAAAACCTCTTACAGAAATGGTTGCCGTCATTTTTCGTTAGACATATCCCGTCACAAACCCTAATATGATTTCAAATGATTCAATACGCAATACAAGATTTGCCCTATGGCTAAAAAAGGTAAATATGTTTATGATTGGCCCCGGCCGATGGTTACTGTTGATGCGGCGGTCTTTACTTTTTCCGGTGATAAGGCCAGGGTGCTGCTTATCAATCGCGGCAATGAGCCGTTCAAAGGCAAATGGGCGCTGCCGGGCGGATTTGTTGGGATGGATGAGGAGCTGGAGGATGCCGTCGTCAGAGAATTAGCCGAAGAGACGGGATTGGCAACAGTGCGGTTAGAGCAGATGCGTACCTTCGGCACGGTGGGCCGAGACCCGAGGGGCAGAATGATTACAATTGTATTTATGGGCATTGCGACGGAAGGACAGGATAAGATAAAGGCCGGCGACGATGCAGCCCAGGCACAGTGGTTCGATATAGAAGAACTGCCGAAAGATATGGCATTCGACCATAACGAAGTGATTAAGTTTGCTATCGAAAAACTTGGGAGAAAACCCCGGGTAAAACCCGGGGCTAAATATGGAAAAGACAATTGATATTTCGGTTGATTTTGCGGGGATACGATTGGCTAATCCGGTGTTTACGGCTTCGGGGACGTGCGGATACGCCGATGAGTTGGCTGATTTTATGGATGTTAATTGCCTCGGTGGGTTTATTACTAAAAGTATTACACTCAAACCGAGAGAGGGCAATGCGACGCCGAGGATTGTCGAGACAGATTCGGGGATGCTTAATGCGATTGGATTGGCCAATATCGGATTAGATAAATTCATCGAAGAAAAACTGCCCATTCTCGAACAGATGACCGCTGCTGTTTTCGTTAATGTAGCAGGCCAGACCATTGATGAATACGTGACTGTTGCGCAGCGGCTGTCCTGCGAAAAAGCGATAGCCGGGTTCGAATTGAATATCAGTTGTCCCAACGTCAAAAAAGGCGGGATAAGTTTCGGCAGAGACCCTGAGCAGGTAAAGGAGATTACTTCGGCGGTCAAACAAGCTGCCGGCCAGAAGGTCCTGATGGTCAAGCTGTCCCCCACCGTTACGGACATCAGCGTAATTGCCCGAGCGGCAGTTGAAGCGGGAGCCGATGCACTTAGTCTGGTGAATAGCTTCACGGCGATGGTTATCGATATTGAAACTTGCAAGCCGGTTTTGGCCAACAGGACAGGTGGATTGTCAGGGCCGGCAATAAAGCCAATAGCGGTTCATCTGGTTAACAAGGTCTATAATGAAGTTGCGAAAAGTCGCGGGATACCAATTCTTGGTGGGGGGG
>JAUWBX010000525.1 GCA_030609625.1 Phycisphaerae bacterium | reverse complement strand
GACCCTGCTAATCAAGGCTGGAGAAAACGTTAAATTTAGCGTCAGCGGCTGATTGAAGTCCCTGCGCATTTGGTTGAAAATATTATGCAAAAATCGGATAAAAAAGGGAACCTTCTAAACGGGGTTAACAGCCCGGCGGATATAAAGAAGCTGTCGGTGCCCCAACTCAAGACGTTAGCAGAGGAAATACGCCAATTTATTCTCGGCTCGGTCAGCAAAACCGGCGGACATCTGGCGAGCAACCTCGGCGTAGTGGAATTGACACTTGCACTGCACTACGTCTTTGATTTCAAAGAAGACAAACTGCTCTGGGACGTCGGCCATCAGTGCTATACGCATAAAATCATTACCGGAAGGAAAGATAAGTTCGAGCATCTTCGTCGCCCTGAAGGGATAAGCGGCTTTCCCAACCCGGCAGAAAGCGAATATGACCAGTTCGCCGTCGGCCATGCAGGGACCTCGATAGCCACAGCAATCGGAATGGCTTTAGGAGAGTCGTTCGTCGCCCGTGCCCCGTCGCCCGTGACCCAAGAGACCAGCGACGAACAACAAGCTCCGAGAATTGTGGCGATGGTCGGCGATGCCAGTATCGTTAACGGCACCTCCTTTGAGGCACTCAATAATCTCGGACTTGTCAAGCGGCAACTACTAATCCTGCTCAACGATAACTCGATGGCAATAGATGCAACTGTCGGAGCAATGGCAAAGTACTTTTCCAAAGTTCGGCTGAGCCAGACCTATGAGGACTTGCGCAAGACGACCAGAAATATCTTAGAGCATACACCCCTTATAGGCAGGAGTGTCGAGGAAGCGATTGAGAGGATTAAGAAAGGTATCAGGATGGCCCTGCCGGCCAGTCAGATGTTTGAGAGCCTGAATATTCCATACTTTGGTCCTGTTGACGGCCATGATATCGGCTCGCTAATAAAATTGTTCCAGGCGTTGGCCGAGCTGAATCACCCGGCAATTCTGCATGTTTATACGAAGAAGGGCAAAGGTTTTGAACCGGCCGACCAGGGTCCCAGCAAATTTCATTCGACCGGCCCGTTCAAGATGAACGGAGATGTTGTTGAATCGGTTTCGGACTCAAACGGACGCAGTTTTACCAGCGTACTCGGTGAACATCTGACAGAGTTGGCCCAAAAGGATGACAGAATTGTTGCTATAACCTCAGCGATGTGTGACGGCACGGGCTTGGTTGAATTTCGCAAAAAGTTCGCTGACAGGTTCTACGATGTGGGTATCGCCGAAAGTGCGGCTGTGGATATTGCGGCAGGATTTGCCAGAAGTGGCTTAAAACCGGTCGTCTGTATCTATTCGACCTTTTTACAGCGCAGCTTCGACCAGATATTCCAGGAGGTGGCCTTACAAAATTTACCGGTTATTTTCTGCATTGACAGGGCAGGGATGGTTGGCTCGGACGGCCCAACACATCACGGGCTTCTGGATATTGGCTTTTTGCGGATAATGCCGAATATGGTGCTGACGGCGCCTGCCAATGAAATTGAAATGAAACTGGCTCTGGAATTTGCGTTGGGCCAGGATAAGCCGGTCGTTATAAGGTATCCGAAAGATTTTGTTCCAGAGCAGGAGTTTGTCAAAGCTGCCTGTAGTAAGCCGTTCACATTGGGCAAAAGCGTGGTC
>JAUWBX010000213.1 GCA_030609625.1 Phycisphaerae bacterium | reverse complement strand
GATATCACCGGGCCTGAGAATGTCAACGGCCTTTTTGTAGGCATCGAAACCGATGAACTTGTGTCCTGCGCTGACGTCCACCTTGTCCGGGAACCTTTTCTTTAGTGCTTTGAGGCGTGATTCCATTCGGTTTTCGTAGAGGTCGGCCATCGCATACAATTTTATAGGCCCTGCGTTAGGAACACCCAGAGCATCGCCAACGGCCCCGGCACCGCGACCGCCGCAGCCTATCAGGGCCAGGCGAATCGTGTTGTCGTCGCGGGCGAAGGCGACGGGCGAGATGCTCCCGAGCACCGCAGCACCTGCGGCCAGTGCACCACTTTGTTTGAGAAACTCTCGACGGTTGACGTTGGACTTGTTGATGGATTGAGTCATGTTTTTCTCCTTGGTTGATAATAGAGTTGATAGGAATTTGCTTTCTTATTATGGGTATAAGGCAACGCATCCGTCGCCTTGAACACAAGAAAAAACAACTTAGATTTTCCATTTGACTTCATAAGATGGCGCTCCGCCGCAAGGCGTCCTCCGTAAGGAGTCCTTAGGACTGCGGACTGCACATTTTAATCTTATGATACAGAGTTCTGCATCCGATGTCAATCACTTTAACCGTTAATGTGGCCCGTTGGGTGTGGCTATACCGGGATATAGTTTGACAAGACGGAATTGTGATAGTATAATAAACGAGTATGGTCGAGACATGGTTTAAGACCACCAGCGATTCGCGTGAGGCCATATTCTCGTCCCACGGCGGAAAATCAGGAATTACGTGTGCACCTTAACTATCGACCTGGTAAGGGGGGCAGCACGGGGTCTTTAGTTTTCTACGCTGGCTTATTATTGTCCTGAGGGTGACACCTTAATAACAACACTGGCAAAATGAGAATGCAAAGGGCCGGCAGCTTGAGACACTGTCAGCTCTTTCATATTTACCGAGTCACGGTTTGACGTTGTGACATAACAATACTCGAGTGGATGCAATATAGTTCCCTCGCAGCCGAGGCGGAACGTGAAAATGGTTCGACAGGCCCACCATCCCGAGCATAGTCGAGGGATTGCCCGTCGAAAACCGTTTGTGCATCACGATCTCTTCGTATTCCAACCTTTACAAGTAAGCGATGTTCAGGTTCTTTGCTGCGATAGTCTCATTCGGACGACAAACCACAGCAGTTGTTGGAGTAGTCTTCAGTTTTTCCGGCTCATTCTCAGCCTGCTCTGCAATTTCTATCATGGCATCGATAAAGCTATCGAGTGTCTCTTTGCTTTCGGTCTCGGTTGGCTCTATCATCATTGCGTCCTTTACAATCGTTGGGAAATAAACGGTCGGGGGATGGAAACCTTTGTCTATGAGTGCCTTTGCAATATCTACTGCGTGAATTCCATTTTGTGCCATACGCTCCGATATGGTGAAAACGCACTCGTGTTTACAAAGCCTGTCAAAGGCAAGTCTGTAATGACCCTTGAGTCTCTCTTTCACGTAATTGGCGTTAAGCACGGCATTTTCCGCCACTCGGCAGAGACCTTCTTTGCCGAGCATTAGTATATAGACGTAAGCTTTCAGGACGACTCCAAAGTTGCCATAGAATGGTGCGATATAGCCAATAGATTTAGGGCGGTCGTATTGCAGCGCGTACGTACCGTCGTTACGTTTTATTACAACGGATACCGGCAGGAAGGGCACCAGCTTTTTCTTAACCCCCACGGGGCCGGCTCCCGGTCCACCTCCGCCATGCGGTGTGGCGAAGGTCTTGTGCAGGTTCAGATGCACGATGTCGAAACCGAAGTCACCGGGCCGAGCCTTGCCGACTATCGCATTTAGATTGGCCCCGTCGTAGTAAGTTAATCCATCAACGCTATGGATTAGATCGCAGATATCCTTAACATGCGGATTGAATATGCCCAGGGTATTCGGGCAGGTCAGCATGAGGCCGGCAACATCATCGTTCAGATGCTGCCTGACCGCTTCAATATCCATGACACCACTGTCGTTGCTGGGTATGGAGACAACGCTGTAGCCAGCGATTGCAGCGCTGGCGGGATTCGTCCCGTGAGCGCTGTCTGGAATAAGAATAGTCGTTTTCTTATTGCCTTGCTCCCGATGGTAAGCCGCCATAATCATCATACCGGTCAACTCCCCGTGTGCACCTGCCAGAGGCTGCATGGTAAATTCTGCCATGCCGGTTATTTCGCGAAGCAGCAGGTCAATCTCGTGGAGGACTCGCAGTGCGCCCTGCGTGAGCATTCCGCCCATCCTTAGCTGAGGCAGCAAAGGATGTAAGTCGGCAAAGCCGGGATAGGAAGCAATATGCTCGGCAACTTTGGGATTGTATTTCATTGTGCATGAGCCAAGTGGGTAGAAATTATTGTCAACGCCGAAATTTCGACGCGACAGCTCAGTGAAGTGCCTTACCACATCAAGCTCACTAAGCTCCGGCAGATTTGCAGGTTTTTGTCGCAGCAGATCACTTCTTATGTTTATCTTAGGGACATTAGTCGGAGCTATTCGAACCGCTCTGCGTCCGGGAACGCTCTTTTCAAATACAAGCTTCATAAAACACTCTCCAGGGCTTCGGCCAACATGCCAATTTCTTGTTTGGTTCTCTTCTCGGTTACAGAGATCAAAATAGAATTCTCCATACCATCGTAATATCTGCCTAAAGGGAAACCTGCAGCAAAACGCTTTTCTATCAACCTGGCAATCACATCTGCCGCCTCATACGGCAGGTCCAGCACGAATTCGTTGAAGAACCATTTTCCCCTAAAATGCGGTTCTACGCCCGGTATTGCCGTCAGTCGCTTGTACGCATATTTTGCCTTATCAGCGCAAAGTTGTGCTGTTTCCCTGAGGCCTTGGGTGCCGAGCAGCGAGAGATAAACAAGCGCAGTCAGCGCACACAGAGCTTCGTTTGAGCAAATGTTCGAGGTCGCTTTGTCTCTACGTATGTGCTGTTCGCGCGTCTGGAGCGTAAGGACGTATGCTTTCTGACCGGACATATCGAGAGTTTCACCTGCGATCCGCCCCGGCATCTTTCGAACGTATTGCTTTGCCGACGCCATAAAACCCAGATACGGTCCGCCAAAGGACATCGGTATGCCCAGGCTTTGCCCTTCGCCTGTTACTATATCGGCACCCATCGCTGCCGGCGTTTTCAGTATCCCCAGCGAAACGGGATAGGACGAGACAATTAACAAACTCCCTTTGTCGTGCGCAGCCTCGGCAATGTCGCTGAACTCGTCGATGCACCCGAAAAAGTTAGGGTTCTGTACAATAACCGCAGCAGTTTTGTCATCGATTATCTGCAATATCTGGTCGCGGTTGGTTAGGCCGTCTTCGCAATGGGTCTGTTCAAGCTCAATCTTGAGATTCTGCGTGTACGAATGGATCATTACGCGGTAAATAGGATTGACACTGTCGTCAACAATTACTTTGTTTCGGTCTGTAATACGCAGAGCCATCATCATTGCTTCATAGAGGGCAGTCCCGCCATCATATAGTGAGGCGTTCGCAACCTCCATTTCCGTCAAGCGACAAATCATCGACTGGTATTCGTAAGTTGCCTGGAGAACACCCTGCGATAGTTCAGGCTGATAAGGTGTGTATGCAGTATAGAATTCGCTGCGTGAAACAATAGAATGAACCGCAGCCGGGATGAAATGGTCGTAGAAACCGCCGCCCAAAAAACAGGTGAGATGTGTGGCGTTCTTCTCTGCCAGCTCCATTAGCCTGTTTCGAGTTTCCTGTTCGCTCAAACCACGCGGCAAGTCAAACGCCTCGGCCATGAGCTCCCGGGGAACATCGTCAAAAAGCTCATCCATCGTCAGCCCAATCTCTGCAAGCATCTGCTCTTGCTGCTGCGGTGTATTTGATATAAAAGGCATCTTCAATACTCCAAACAAAACTGCTGAATTGGCTTCGAAGCCGTATTTGCTGCTCGCCGGATGTAGTCCACAGCAGCTCTAATGTCCACCTAAATACTCTTCATATTGCTTTGAATCCATCAAGCTCTCAACGGATTTCGTGTCAGTGATTTGCAATTTACAAATCCAGCCCGCATTGTAGCAATCTTGGTTAATCAGCTCCGGTTGAGACTCAAGTTCGCCGTTGACTTCGATGACTTTTCCGGCCACTGGAGAGTAGATGTCGTTTGCTGCTTTGGTGCTTTCTACGACAGCCAGCTCATCGTGTCCGGCAAATTTCTTCCCAATATCGGGCAGTTCCACGAATACGAGTTCGCCCAACATCTGCTGGGCATAATCCGTGATCCCAATTGTTGCGACGTCCGCATCAATCCTTGCCCACTCGTGGTCCTTTGTGTAAAGTAATCCCTCTATGACCATATTGTTCTCTCCGATTAGAATTTAACAAATCGATACACGACCTTGCCTGTAAGGTCCGGTTCCAGAAGTTCTCCCTTGTCAATGCTCTGTTTCCTGCCTTGCTGGATATGACTGCGGCTTCTTGCCGAATAATAGAGCCCCACTGCGTCGTTCTCTTTTAAAGATTCCCTGTCCACATAAACCAGAGCAATTTGTTTTTCACCTATTCTTGCACAACTCAACACCCAACCAATACTTCGGCCGTGTTTGTCCAGCACACCATCGTTTTGTCGAACGGGCCGGATACCCTTTGTTCCCGGCAATTCAATCCTGGCAACCTTCATATCATATTCTCTGGATATCCGTTCCATGGCCGTCTTGCCGATAAAGAACTCTTTTTCCAACTTGACGGCCCAGCCGTATCCAGCCTCGAACGGTGAAATGCCAAACTTGCCTGCGAGTTCATGTCCGTAAAGTGGAAGACCAGCCTCGATTCTCAGGCTATCACGCGCACCCAGGCCGCACGGCAGCAGCCCCAATGGCTTTCCCGCATGGAGAATCGTCTCCCACAGTTGCGATGCCCTCTCCGGGTGCACGAACAATTCAAATCCGCTTTTGGCCCCCGTGTAGCCGGTGCGCGAGACTAAGCATCCAATGCCCTTAATATCCGTCTCCATGAACTGAAACGGTCGCAAATCGGCAATTTGCGACTGGGCTCTTTTGTCCCGGATTACGACAGAAAGCACGTCCAGTGATTTGGGGCCTTGCAGGGCGATGTCAACCCTGCAATCGTCTTTACAATCCCCATCGCGCAAATCCCGCACTTCAGGACAGAAGGCAGGGGACAGAGCACAGAGGACAGACTCTGACTTCTGACTTCTGT
>JAUWBX010000116.1 GCA_030609625.1 Phycisphaerae bacterium | reverse complement strand
ATTACGGGTGATATTTCTGTATTTGAGAGGAGTTTTACTATGCCGGCACACAGAAGAAAGCAAAGCAATGCTATGCTTTACACACTAATAACCTTTATTGGTCTTCTTATTGTCGTAACCGCCGTTGCGGTTATCTACTATGTCAAAACCGAGGAGTATAGGGACAAAGCGAACAAGGCAGAAAGCAGCCTTGAAGAGATAATCAAATCCGATGAACAGCTAAAAGGCTTAGGGAAAATAGTTGGAACCGTACCGACCGGTAAGAGCGCACTCGGGACAATGGCCGATTATCTTGACGAAACGGTATGCCTGATTGTCGGCGGCGTGCCTGAAACGACATCGGCTGAAGCCAAAATCAACGACGTCAATATAAAAGTTGGAAATGCACTAAAATCGGCTCAAGGGCATATCGTTATTGCAGAGCCTAATACAACAGGACTTGTCCGAATAATTGGGGACCTTACAGCAAAATTGAATAACACCATAAATGCAAAAAACGCTACACAGAAAGACCTCGATGACCAGATAGCACAATTTGAGATTACAAAAAGAGTCTATTCCGAAAGAGAACAAGTAATCCAGGGTGAGAAAAACAAATTACAACAGCAGATTAACATAATTCAGACAGACTACGATGAACTTCAAGCTCGCTTAGAAAAGAGCACTACAGAGCAAGTTGACACTTATAGGAAGCAATTAGAGGAAGCAAGAGCTAATTTGAAATCACTAAATGGCAAGCTGCTCAAAACTCAGGCTGAATTGAAAATGGCTGAGGATGTGATGAAGCTTGCCCAGCAGGAGGTCAGGGAGATTAAACCGTCGCCGGACCATGAGGTGTTGGCACATAGACCCGACGGAAAAATAATATTGATTGACGACCAGACCAACGTAGTCCACCTGAATATCGGCAGCAAGCAACACATCTATCGAGGTCTGACCTTCACGGTTTATGACAGAAGCGGCTCTATCCCGAAGGACGGCAGGGGCAAGGCCGAAATCGAAGTATTCGATGTGGCGGAAACTTACTCTGCAGCACGCATTACAAAATCAGAGACAAAAAAGCCTATATTACTGGGTGATATTGTTGCAAATTTAATCTGGAACAGTGACAAAACAAATGTGTTTGTGGTTGCCGGCGACTTTGACCTTGATAACGACGGAAACCTCGACCAAAACGCAACCGCAAAAATACAAACACTCATCGAAAAATGGGGCGGCAGGGTAGCCGATACTATTTCCATCGACACAGATTTCTTAGTGCTTGGCGGACAGCCGCAGGTACCAAAACAGCAGCCAACTTTTGAAGAATTGGAACTGGACCCGGGAGCAATGCAAAAATACGAGGCCCTGTTACAAAGACTCAAACACTACAACCAGCTCCAGGGTCAGGCACAGGCGCTGTGGATACCTGTATTCAGGTACGAAAGGTTCCTCTATTTTATAGGCTACAAAGGACAGATAAGTCAAGCCGGCGCTTTTTAGGATTGTGAATTGTATTACATTCTTATATGTCTTTTGGCAACAATTGCCTACAGTACACTACAGCCAAAACATCTACTTGTTCTGATTTTATCCGGTAAATAATCCGATATGGTTTCTCTATTATTTCGCGTATATCATCTGCTTCATACTCCAATACCTTACGCCCCGACATTGGAAAGCTCGCTATCTGTTCCGAGAAGTTTTGTTATTCGGTCCACCATTCGTTTGGCATATATAGACGAATCACGTGCTACATATTCGTAAATATCCACGAGATGCACTATTGCATTATTCGTCCAGTGCACTGTCATTTTGTCAACCCGAATTTAGCACGAACTTGCCCAACATCTATAGTTCGACCAGCTTCGCTGTCTTCAATACCGGCTTCGATGGCCTGCCGAACGTATATCTCATACATCAGGTCATCCCAGGTTGCGTTCTCCGGCAGCTTCTGCAATAAATTGTACGCCTCCTGTTTGATGTTGTTAGTTTGCATTGTTCAAACCTCGCTACTTCTTAATGTTTCTGCTACAGCTTAAGTAACGACCACGACGGCCAAATGCCCGGACGCAGGCTGTTAAACCTTATATTATCAAAATGCTGCTTATTTGTCATCAATTAAATATAATTTGGTTCGACGCCAATTGAGGCAACGAAGATATCACCCGTGTATTGAGCTGCGCTTCCGGACGCAAAGCCCTTTTTGACTGCAACAAAAGTTACAGTATAGCTCGCCCTGATAGCTGCACCGAGCGGCTGACCGTTATCGCAATCCAGCCCTGACGGAATATCCACCGCCAGAATGGGACAATTACAGGCATTTATACTATCTATCAACTGCTTATACTCATTGCTTAACTGCCCGCTTAATCCCGTCCCGAACAGGCCGTCAACCACCATATCAGCATCGCGGGCGAAAGTTTTAACCTGGGCGGGCACATCGCCGTCTCTTAGATTTAACTGTTCGATAGGCTGGCCTAATCGCACTAAAATATCGAGGTTTATCTTCGCATCGCCTTTGACTTTCTCGCGGCTACCACATATCACCACCACAACTTCAAAACCGCTGTTTGAGAGGTGTCTGGCAATTACATAACTGTCGCCACCGTTGTTTCCTGTCCCGGAGAATATGCAGACCTTCGGATGGGCAATATCTTTTAATTTGTCTTTAATAAGCTCGGCACAACTGCGCCCGGCGTTTTCCATCAAAACCACACCCTGTATGCCAAGCGTATTTATCGCCCAGGAATCAACCGCACGAACCTGGTCTTTTGTCATCAAAACACATTTTTTATCCGGCGAATACTTTTCCATAATGACCTATTCTACATTCTAAAACTTGACCCTTCAACTGTGCAAGGCGAGCAGTAAAAGGTGTTATGTATTAATCAGTCTTCGGCTTGCTGTCGTTTTCTTTTGCTGAACCATCTTTCGAATTTATTTTTTTCATCTGTGCTTTGAGACGAGCGATGATAGATGAGTACATTCGCGAAACACAAGCTTCGGATAAATCCAACTTCTTCGCAATCTCCGGTATTGTCATTTTATAGTAATAATACAAAACGATAATAAGCCGTTCCGGTCGCGTCAGCTTATTTGTAAGAGAACCCTTTAAGCATTGTTTTTGATCATCCAATCCTTTGTCAACCATTAGTTTTTATCCTGTCCTCTGTCTCAAAATCGGCGTATCCAAGCCGAGCAGTGAGAGTATTTTCAGTTCAGTTATCTTTTGGTTTCTTTAAGTCATCGAATACACTGCCTTTCTTCTTTGTTGAACCGTCTTTTGGTGGGTATTGGCGGAATAAGTCTTCCCAAAATTTCTGCCACATCTCTCGTTCTGTTTTCAAATGCTCTGCATCAAAATCTGCGACTATCCCTTGGCAGAGGCGTTGTACATCTTCTGTGCCACCAATCCTGAGCCAGTGGGCTCTAATATCGGTGAGTCCATAGGTTAACTTTGTAAATGCTGTCTCCAAACCTGTGTATGTGTAATGTTTTGTTTCCTTCAATTTTTCCCATTCCTCTGAACTTATTTGGAATACATGTGGAACTATCAACAGAAGCTTACCGGTCACATTACCTCGCTTTTCTATGACGACCGAAAACGCAACACCCGTTTCATATCTAAGCTTGTTCTTTATTTGCATCGCGACAACTTGGATATTCCAGTCAGGTTCGTCTTCAACCAGTTTAACATCACCGAGTGACCGAAGCTCTCTGCTAAGGTAACTGTAGACTTCGTTCTTTATTTCCTCATTTGCTGCAATACTCAGTCTTACCTTAGTTGAGTATTTTGGAGGCTCAGCCTTTTCAGAATTGCCTACAGCAAGTGAGATGAAAGCAGCGATGAGTAAAGCTGGCGTTAATAATAAAGCAATTTTTTTCATTTTCCTTATCCTTTCAAGAAAATCGTTGGTTTTACTGTTCTGCCGAAGTGCAATGCCGAAAATTCAGTACAATAAGACATAATCAATTATAGACTTATGCCCCTCGTGAACAAGTAAAAACTTTCCTTTTGGACCAAATACGGATGGCTTATCACGACAGCCGCCGTTTTTATCATGCAGAAAAATTAAAACACATCTATAACTCAATAACATCGACAGCATTTACAAACAAGTTGCTCTTACTACCGCCTGGATCAGTCACTGTCAAGATGGCGCAGTTCTTTCATTGTTTTGTGATTACTATTTTTCCATTCTTTCCAACCGTAAGAGCTTCTACCAAGAATATGGTCTGAAGCTGGACGTGGTTTACTGAAATAAGTATCTTTTTCAATAGGTTTGCCATTCCAGAAAATAATAGAACCAGCCAGTATTTTCAAAACATCATTGTCAAGCCAACAGGCTGCCGCATCTTTACAATAGACAACTCTACTAAATTCTTCTATCTCATCAAGAAGATATAGAAGCTGAAATGATAATCTTTCAAGGCGTTCTTTAACGATTGGTTTTTCACTTTCTCTTTTATTCAAGATTGCCAAGCAACCCTTGATCCTTTGCTCTGAGATGGTTTTCATAATATATAACCCTTTCTATTTAAATTTCTGATTTGTGGTGTGCACAGCACATTGATCAAAAACAAAATAATTATGTTAATCACAATATATTGAACACTCTTTATAGTATAAGAGGTAAATCGAAAGAGAAATTCAAATAAAATTTTTGGAAAAAATTAAAAAAGTGAAAAAAGACTTGTATCTATGTTCTCGGTGAACTCTGTGCCCTCTGTGGCTGGTTTGTTTTTCGATAGAATAATGGTGGGCTACAAGCCCACCCTACAATCTCCTAAAGTCCTCGCCATGACCATCGGTAGATGTAACCGTTCTTATCAACCCAAAACATTCGATAAGCGTTATACGATGAAGTTTGGGGTGGGGTGTATGTTGTATAACCAGTCGCACTGCCGTATGCATAGTTCCCTGTACCGTAGGCCGAGCCCGTCACAGTCGTAGTAGAGTGTCCTGGGGAAGTAAAGCTTCTCGTGGTAAAATAAATAAATATCTTTCCTCCTTGACCATCATCCATTACCTGCTGTGGGGGGCCCCAACTTGCTATTAGCTCTGATTGTTGATGTCCCATCCATGATTGCATAACTTTACTAATACAACCTGATAGAAAAAAGAATGAAAAAATCAATAATACAAGAATTAAATTCTTTTTCATAATTTGTTGCTCCTAACTATTGTTTATATGGTTTCCGCACAGCGTCAAGCTCACCGGCCCTCACTGCTTAGGTTTGCGAAGCAAAACGGTGAGGGTCCGAGTGCAGGCGCTGATTCGATTCAAGCTTCGTATCTTGTCCGCCAGAGGCGGATAAATATCTCGTATATTGTATTACGTATATCTCACTTAGTGACTCATATTTCGTATCTCGTGAAGCTCTACCCTTGTCACACTTAGAATATAAGCTGTGAATTATGCGCTCAAGGTAAGTTTATTGGTCTTCTGCTCAATTGTTGTGATTAAATCCTGAATTGTTTCTACTTCCTGTTCTTCAAAATATGCCTCTCCGCACTGCTGGCATACCCAGGCAGGAACATTGTCAATTGTTACGTGGCAACCATTTCTGTCAATATGCAATGGTGCTGTTGCCTGTTTCATGATTGCCTGACAGTGAATACATTTCATTTTTTTCATAGCTAATGGTAAACCAATCGTTATTTGGACTAATTATACCACATCAGATTTTACAGTTCAACAATCCGCTTGATTTTGGTGGGCCAAGAATCTGTCAATTGACATAAGCTCGGCAGGCGATTACAATGCTAAGTCGTTAATATTTAGCCGGTGGTTTTACCGCCGGTGAACGCAATACGACATACGATATACGCAATACGAAAAATGCAAATATTATTGACAAATGACGATGGTATTTTTGCCCCGGGCTTAGCTGCAATCTACAAAGAGCTGGTCAAAATGGGGGATGTAACGGTTGTTGCACCGGCAGACAGCCGCTCAGGTGCCAGTCACAGCATTACATTCTCCCGGCCATTGGTGTGCAATAAAGTTGACATTAACGGTCAATTCACCGGCTTTAGCATCCAGGGTTCCCCCGCCGATTGCGTTAAGCTCGCGGTTATGCAACTGCACGAAGGGCCGATAGATTTACTTGTTGCCGGTATAAACAACGGGGCAAATGCCGGAATAAATGTCTATTACTCCGGCACCGTTGCCGCGGCGATGGAGGGCGCATTCTTACAAATTCCAGCGGTCGCGATGAGCCTTTGCGTTCCCGCAAGGCGGGGTCCCTTGTTTGAGGAGCAAATGGATTTCGAAAAGGCCGCACGCTACTGTGCCAAAATCCTCAAAAAGCTTATGCCCGTCAAAAAAGGCAATGTGATAAATATCAATATACCGGAATTATCGAAAGGCGAACCCAAAGGCGTAAGAGTTGTGCCCCAATCAAGCAAGGGCTTTGACGAGTATTACATCCGCCAGAAAAACGAACAGGGCCAAACCGTATTTCAGTTGGCCGGCGGTTCTCACCTCAACGACGGAAACCCTACGGACACAACATCGCTGGAGGAAGGCTTCGTAACGATAACGGCACTGGCTCCCGATATGACCGACCATCACAAAACAGATGAACTTCAGCAAATAAAATGGTAAATAG
>JAUWBX010000002.1 GCA_030609625.1 Phycisphaerae bacterium | reverse complement strand
ACGCACTTTTGCTGTTCCGCAGGATTGGACTAAAGCCGACGTTCAGGCATTGGTGCTGTACTTCCACGGCAGTCCGGGCAACACCGGGCAGTTGTATGTGGAGGTCAACGGCTCCAAGGTGCTCTATGACGGTGATGTGGCTGACATAGTGAGACCACGGTGGAAACAGTGGAATATCGACCTTGCATCGCTTGGCGTGGACCTGCAAAGTGTCACGACGCTGGCTATTGGTATTGACGACAGTGGCGCCAGCGGTACATTGTACTTTGACGACATTCGGCTGTATCGGTTGGCTCCGGAGGTTGTGGTTTCCTCGGAAGAAATCTGGATCGAGGCAGAGGCGGCCGATACGATCACCGCACCCATGCTGATTTATGATGACCCCGCAGCATCGGGCGGTAAGTACATCGGCACGACTGACGATGTCGGCAACAGTAGCAATAATCCGCCTCCTGACGGTATCGCGACGTACAATTTCACAGTTCAGGGTGGAACCTATAAGGTCAGTTGTCGCATCATTATCCCGAGCGGTGACTCCTTCTGGGTCCGCATCCCGGGCGCTGCTAATCTGACTCCGGGTGAAGACCCTGACAACCCCGGCACCGGCTGGGTGATGTGGAGTGACCCTCCGAATTCATACAACTGGTACTGGCACGATGTCTTCAGCGGCAATCACGACGGAGAGACTGCGAATTGGACGTTAGCCGCCGGGACGTATACCCTGGAGGTCGCCTATAGAGAGGACTGTGCGTTGCTTGACATTATCGTGATTTCTAAGATTGACTAAACGACGTTGCGGGACTGACGGCGACAGACGACAGGACAACAGATTCGCGTTAATTGTACCTGCGGTTACGCAAGTGCAGGTAATTCGGGGCCTATACCTACCGATTCGGTATAGGCCCCTTTTTGGTTGACAATTGGTAAATGTCCCCATTCCCCGATCGGGGTCGAGGACAAGTTTCGTGGGGATGACAATTAAATTAGGGGGGGGTTAATAGTAATACTTGAATTCTATGTCCACGTCCCACATATCGGGCAGGCCTTGTTTTTTGGCAAGTTTGACCCAGTTGCACTGCAAGTTTGCCCAGCGGAGCTGAATCATCGAGAGGAACTCGGCAAATTTGACTATGTCAATCTGCTTTAGATTTACGGTGGCACTTTGGCTTTTCTGGCCGCGGGTGGTTTGGAGTGTTCCTGAATTGAGCTTGTACTTGCTCGGCGGTATCTTGCACGAACCGGCAATCCTTACCACGGCATTATCATAAGTAAACTCGGTACTGACGTTGTTAGAATCGGCAAGCTGACGCCGGCCGGGGTCAAGAGTTAAAATCTCTATCATTATTGCCTCGGCTTTCCTATCCTGGGTCAACTGGTCCTCGACACTTTTTTCCGCAGCCGGTAGGTACATCGCCCAGACTAATAACGGCCATAGGCCGATGATAGCAGGAACGAGTATGTAATACAAAATCGGATTCTTGTATATGTCTTTCATAATCTGTTCCCGGTCCTCTGTCCTCGATTCTCAATACTCGATACTCTACGAGCATCTGGTATCGGGTATCAAGTATCGATAACTATGTCTTCGGCACAACCGTTATACTGAAACCGTCGCGTCCGCCTTTTGAATCGTAACTTGGTCGCAAAATCTCCAGCCCGTTGTTCCTGACCGTATTGAAAAATTTTTGCGTGTTTTGCCGGCTGGAGGTATCGCCCGTTATAATAATGTCCCTTGCCGTGAAGGTAACTGACTTAATATTTAGGTTCGTCTGTTTCGCACATTTGTTAAACGCTGTCAGCACCAACGTCAGCTTGGACGATATAGATTTTTCACCTTTAATAGTTATCAGGCCTTTTTTTGCTTCTTCGAGCCGCCTTTTTTCGCTTCCGAGCTTTCTGAGAGCACCGGCTTTGTCCGGCGGTTTCTGAACTAACATAACAGCCGAGTAGTCTTTTGCAAATTTCGCGCTTAATGCCCTTCGAACCTTGTTCTCTTTGAATAGTTGTATTTGATAGTGCAGGCCAATCGTTATGAGTAGAACAGTAACGCATATTGCTGCGATCTTCAGTGCCTTTTGCAGCTTAATTTTTTTGCCCTGAAAGGGATTGAAATCATCACGGAAATTTACGTGACGTCCCTTTTCCCAATGAGCCAGGGCCGCACCGTATGCAATCGCAAAATCAACCGCGTCGGCACAATCGGCCGTAGTTCGCGATTCAGCCTCGGAGGCAAGCCAATCAACCCCATCGGTCTCGATGCTCAGCTTTTCGCTAAGCTGCCGATGGTCCACTGCCCCGGCAGAGTCAAAGACTTTAAGGCAATTTATCGGCTCGCCACCTCTAACCAGAGCAGTGGTTACAAGCACTTCTCTTGCGAGCAGGGCCCCTCTGTCCTGTGTCGGGCCGAGGAGAAACGTTCGAGTTGTGGAGGCCTTCTGCGAGCCACCACCGGTGGACACGGACGGTGCAATCAAATAACCGTTGCGGTGAGAAAGTATCCCAAACAAGGTCCCGGGCTGCTGGGACTCAGCCGAGGATGCTTTGGCGGCAATAGATCTCGACAAACAATTAACATCCGGCTCTATGGTTACGGGGTCAAGATTATACTGCTGCAAAGAAAGAAGAACCTCTGATAATATTTTCCGCTGTGCAGTGAAAACGGTTGATTCCGAGCCGGCCTGGCCGGATGAAGTTATTTCGAAAGCTAACGCAATGTTGGTTATATCGGTCGCAAGGGCCTCTTCTGTGTCAGACCTCACGGTTGCAGCGATTTGTTTCAGGTCGTTAAACTCGCTGTGTACGCTATGCTGCATAAACATTGCACAATCCAGGGCCACCGAGACCTCGGAGAATCCCAAATTTCTCTCGGTACAACCCTGGGCAATAAGACTTGCCAAGGCCTGCGGGCTTGCCTGCTCCTGCTCTTTAACAGAGACGCTAAAACAGCCCAAAACCTTTCCGTGCCTGCCTATCAGCGACAGACAAACCACCGTCGCTGTGTCCCTGCTTATGTAAATTCCCAAGTAGTTCTGAGGTTCCACTACCAGTAAACTCCTAATTCGTTGTTCGTAGCTCGGGTCACGGGCGACGAGCAACGGTTTAGCCGTTGATTACGGCAATTCGTTTTATTTTTTCACCATCTTTCGTTATCGCTATAACGGTCGATGCCTTTGCCACTCCGCTTACCGCAGTTACTTTTATCGTAAAAAACCTGCTGACAGTTGTGATATATTTTTCACATTTGCCGATAGAATCGGAATACCTGAACAGGTCTGTTTCCAATTCCTGTATATCCGCGAAAGGCTCTATGCGTCTTCGCTGAATGATTTCTTCAGCGATTTGGACTTCGTCGCCGCCGAAAATAAAGGCTGCCTCCAATACGTGCCGAGGGGCCGTATTTATATTAACCTTCATCGAACCCCACATTCCCATATATTTCAAAGCCGATTCCTTTCTGCCTCGGCTGACTATAGTTGGTCTTGCAAGGGCTTCAGTATCAATCAGCGAGCTGTGAAAAAGCTTGGCAAAATGTGTAGTCTGTTCGGAAATTTGTTCAGCCGCGGGTACAGTTTTTCTGGTTAACCGTGTCTGGGGAGCTTTGCTGGTGCGGCTTTTGCTGCTGACCGTTCTTGTTGTTATCGGCGTTTTTACAGTCCTCGTTGTCGGCTTAAAGTCAAGTGCGAACGGTTTTATTTCACCTATTTCCTGTAGCTCATTTTTTAGTGAATCAATCTGTTCGGCATCGAGCCCCGTCATTTCGCAGAAAGTCTCGAACCCCGCCTGGACTTCGCGCTGTATGGCCTCGTCATTCAGCAGCGCCCAGCCGAGCGGGTATTTTGCATTTTCGTCTTCAATTTCAATTCGAATTTTGGCGGAACCGACCTCGAACTCGACCGGCCCGGTTATAAACGGCCAGGGTGGACCATAAGGCCCGGAAATCGTCAGAGAATCATAGCTGCCAAAACCAGCAATCCCGATTTCATCGGAGTTGATGTCGTTAACATCATCAATATCGCCAAGCTTATCAACATTGGCGATATCAACCATACCCTTGAAGCTCTCGCTGCCGTCAAGCGTTGTTAGCTGAGATTCGAGGCCCCACTGCTCCAAAAGCTCCTGGTACTCCACCTCAGTAAGATAAAATAAGTCGGAAAAATCCGGCTCATTCGGTCGGCTAATCAGTTGCGGGTCAATATCCTCTAATGTAGCAAGGGCATACTTGACCGCTGAGTCACAACCATAGCGGGCGCTGCTGTAGTCTATGATATACTGGTTGCGGTGACGCTGGGCCGCAACACGAGTGCTTAAAGTATAACCCAGCGTCGAGAGCACAACCAACAGTATCAGCGTTACCAGCAGCACAATACCCGGGCGGTTTCTCCGCAGGATGCCTTGCGGCAGAGAATTATTCCTGTTTTTAAGACTCTTGTTCATCGTTTGATTTCTCTGGTTTTTTTCGGCATATTTAACGACCCTGCTTTGTCATCGGACAAGGGTTCTCCTGCTTCCTCTTTTTCTTCATCCAGGCCGTATTCTTTTTTCTCGACTGCGAATCTGATTTTTCTGGTTCTGTCGATAGCTATGGTTCGCGTGATTTTTTCTTCATCCGGTACGTCCAGCGTACCACTCACTGTCTTAAAAGGCTCAGCAGAAGAGATAGCAACCTCAATACCGCCAGGCAGTGAGCTGCTCGTCCATCTATCCAGAAAAGTTTCACCGCGGGGGACCCTTACCCTAAAAAAAGTAACGCCGCCGCAAATCGGTACAAAAAGCTCTCTTTCCCAATCATCCTTGTTCTTGTCGAGCAGCTTATCTTCCAGGGCGATTCCGCTGTGGCTTCGGTAAAGAACCAGGCCGTCGATGCCACTCTCAAAGTCGTAGTTACTCTGCCAAATAATTTTTTCAAATATCTGTTCTTGGTTCCTGCTATTGTAGAAAGTTTTTGTAATTGTAAGCCTGGCGGTGGGGAAACCGTGGTCGAATTTATTCTCAATAGTAATTTTCGTATCTGAGCCGGTCGAAATTATTCCGTCGAGGTCCTCGGCGATGCGCTGCAGGACCTCAGATGGCAGTCGCGGGCTGTTAAGCTTGCGCGTAACCGCAGCAGCCGAGCGTTCGGCCCGGCCATAAATGCCAAGCACCGCGACCAAAACCATCGCCCCTATCGTCAGGGCCATAATGACTTCAGCTAACGAAAAACCCGACCGCATTTTGGATGTGCTAAAAGCTCTTTTCATAGCGTTTTACACGGGGTTTTTATTCCCCGCGAATCATTCGTGCGTTACTTTCCCGTTTAGCCCCCAGGCCTGCCCGGGGGGCCTTGTCCCGGCGAATCTCATCGCAATCAAAACTCCTATCGCCATCGATTTTTCATTAATTCCCAAACCTCAGAGGCATCCATTCCTTCAAGTTCTTCGTATGTCAAGCCCGTCCTTGGGTCTATCTCATCCTGCCCGGTCTGCTGAGCAGCCTTTGTCCCGTCGAGCTTATCCTGTTCGCTTGTCAGCTTTATCAGCTCAGCTTCAGATTTCACCTGTAGGTTCTTGTCCTCCGGACTCGGGGTGCCGCCGCTGCGCTTATAGAGATCAATATTCATCCTGACGAATGACCCGTCATCAGTCGTGAGCATACCATTTTCGAGCCATCGCTCGATGGTCTGGACCTCGACGTCAGCGTACTCGGCAGCTTCCTCTATCGTTGCGATGAGCTGGGCGGCTAACTGTCCTTCCTCATCCTCGCGTGTCGTAATGTCAAGCAGCTGCCTTTCTGTTAAACTGGTCAGCCAATGTGTTAGTTCAACCGTTTGCTCCTGCCCTTCCATGTCGATATATTCAGCCGAGCAAATACCCCTGACCCACATTTGCGCCGTTATCGGCTCATAAAACGTCTCGACGACAGTCTGCCACGTAATCCCAAGATACTTATCACTTTCGCCGTACTCAACGGTCTCCTGGGCTAAGGGTGAAGCGAGCAGCTTTTCCATATTCTCACGGGCAACTTCAAAGGCCTGCATCCTCAGGGCCGAATCCGCCGCTGAGGCCACACATCGGTCTATGACAACCAGTACGCTTGAGCTGATAAGCGCAAGTATAGCCAAAGAGGTTAAAACCTCTACCAGACTGAAAGCGGTCTTTTTGTTATGGTGCATTGCGTATCTCATATTATTTAGTAGGGTGGGGCTTGCCCCACCGAGACGATGCGGATAGGTTCTGTTTGGTGGGCTCTGAGCCCACCCTACACGCTACAGCACACAATAAATTCGCAATACGGCACACGGCTGACGCATCACTATTTTTAGAATGGCACATCATCTTTATTTTTCGGCTGCAAAAGTTCGACATCACCTTTCTTTAACGTAATCATTCTATTGAGCCGATTGACAACAATCGAATAGGGCTGCTCTTTTTCGTCGAGCAGGACGATTTTCCCGCCGTATGCCCAGCCCGAATGACCCGCCCTGAACTTCGCTCTGTCCTCACTGGTGAACTCCCCGTCATCGAACTGGACATAAGCCACCCGGCAATTATCGCTAAAAGCATCTTCGACAATAATCTCCTCTTCCAGAACCTGCGAGAGGTCAGCGGTTGTAATCTGGCGAAGCATATATACCTGCTCTGGTATATCAATAATAACTTCATATCTTCTATCGCTCTGTGCCGCGGCGCTGGCGGCCATTTGCATTGTCGAGACAAGCTCCTACACCTGTGCCCTGAACGTACTCTTTCTGAGCAATCCGAAAAGATGCATCTGGGCCAAAAGCGCAAACATCGAAACCACCACAATCACCACCATCAACTCGATCATTGTAAAACCGCTGGTGCGTAAATGAGTGGATGAGTGGACGAGTGGATGAGTGGATGAGTCGGCGCATTTACGCATCTTCTCATTCACGCATATACGCATATACGCATTCACGCATTCACTCATATCCGCATCAGTATGCATCAGTGCTAAGCAAGTCATCCTCAGTGCCCTCTTCGCCATCGGGACCCATACTCCTGATTACAAACTGCTTGCCGCTCTCCGGATAAAGCTCATAAATAAATTCGTTTCCCCAGCCATCTTTAGGTATCTCAGTAGTTTCCAGATAACCGCCCGGCTCCCAGGTTTCAACATCAGTGGGTTGCTCAATAAGAGCCATAAGTTGTTCATCTTCGGTCGGGAATCGAACAGCGTCCATCCTGAATTGATTAACCGCGGCCGCAAGAGCCTTCAAGTTGGCCTTGGTCGTCGTCTCACGGGCCTGGTCGATTTTAGATGCTACCTTGGTTACTACTAAAGTAGCAAGCAAGCCAATGATAATCAGCATGGCCATAAGCTCGACCATCGTAAAACCGTATTTGATTTTTCTCTTGTTTGTTTTTTTATTTGTCATATCAAACTCCTAAACTAATCACCTAAGCTCAAACAAATTGTCATTCCCGCGAAAGCGGGAATCCAGTTAGTTTATGATGTCGTATTTTTCTTATAGATTCCTGCTTTCGCAGGAATGACAGTTTAATTTCGTTAAAATTTCCCTGCTGAAACTTCTAAAATCGGCAAAATCGTCGCATAAGCGATTACACCTACTATTGCAGCCATAACAATTATAATAAGCGGCTCAACCGCAGCACTTAGTCTTTCAATAACTATATCGGTCGAAGCTTCGAGATTGTCGCTGATATTTTTAAGCATCTTCTCCAATTCGCCGCTTTTTTCGCCGACGGCGACCATGTGGGCAATAGCAGGGTCGATAACGCCGCTGTCACGCAACGGCGTTGCGATATCGGCGCCGGCGAGAATCCTTTCACGGGCCTGCTTAATGGCCCTTTTCATAAGGCCGTTGCCGGTAACCTCTGCCACAACCCGAAGAGATTCGGCCATCGCAAGGCCTGAACTAAGCAGAGTCGAAAGCGTGGAAGCAAAACGTGCGACAACACGCTGTTTTATAAGGGGACCGAACAACGGCAAAGACAATAGAAACTTGTCACGCAAATAGGCACCCCGGTCGGTTTTCAGAAACCGCCTGATACCCCAGACAATTCCGACAATTGCCGCAATAACCACCACCAACCACCAACTGGTCAGCACGTAACCAACGTTCATCAATTGTTCGGTAATCCAGGGCAATTCCTGCCCCGACCTTTTAATCTGCTCACCAATAGTAGGGATTACCTTGGTTGTCAGAATCAGAATCGCTGCGATGCAAAACAAAATCAGAACAATCGGATATATCATTGCCGTCATTACTTTAGACTCGACCCGCTGGCGTTTTTCCATAAAGCCGGCAATCATCGAAAGGCTCAGCCCTAATGAGCCGGTAACCTCGCCCACACGGACCATACTTACAAATATGACATCAAAATAATCGCTGTAATCTTTCAAGGCATCGGTAAATGACTCGCCGCTAACAACGCGGTCGCGAATGTCGATAATGGCGTTTCGAAACCGCACATCGGATGTTTGCAGGGTGAGCACCGAAAGGGCCTCGGTCAGTTTTATCCCCGAATTAAGCAGCGTGGCCATTTGCTTGGTAAAGTCGATTATCTGGGTCTTGCTGCGTTTAGCGAAGATTGAAAACAATGCAGCTTTACTTTCGGCCCTGGAGCGGACCTGGGTAACTGACGAAGGGCGAATACTCCGCACCCTGAGCTGTTTCCGGGCGGAATAGGGGCTTTCAGCGGTAATTGAGCCTTTGACTTTTTTCCCGCTTGCTGCTATCGCTGTATAATGGTATCTGGGCATCTTCGATACTCGACACTTGATACTCGATTCTCGTTTTGGCCTTGCGAGCATCCGGCATCGAGCATCGAGTATCATTCAATTTTTGATTTTTTTCCCTTACATCACGTCGGCCTGCGTTACTCTCAAGACTTCAGAGACAGTAGTTATCCCGGCCAGGACCTTCCTGGCCCCGTCCATCCGCAGGGTCTGCAGGCCTGCGTCAAGGGCAAACTTCTTTATTGTACCGGCACTTTCCCTTTTGTATATCAGGTTGCGGACATCTTCGCCAATCAGCATCATTTCATAGATGCCTGTTCGGCCGCGATAACCGGTCTGAAAACATTTATCACAGCCTTCGCCGACGAAGAATTGCGCTCCGTTCCGGGCTGTTACTTCACCCAGGCCAATCTCCCTCAACTCATGGGGCGAAGGTTCGGCGACCTTTCTGCAATCGGGGCAGACCTTTCGCACTAACCGCTGAGCTATTATGGCAATCAGTGAGGAGCTTACCAGGTACGGCTCGACCCCTAAATCCAAAAGCCGGCTCACCGCGCCCGCCGAGTCATTCGTGTGCAGCGTGCTGAAAACCAAATGACCGGTAAGCGAAGATTGTATCGCCATACGGGCAGTCTCAATGTCCCGAACTTCACCGACCATTATAACATCCGGGTCCTGACGCAGAACGTGCCGAAGCGAGGTCGCAAAAGTCATCCCTTTCTTATTGGCAACCTGAATCTGACTGATTCCTCCAAGCTGATACTCAATCGGGTCCTCTATGGTTATAACATTTTTCTCTGCCGAGTTAATTCTGTTAAGGCAGGCGTAGAGGGTTGTGCTTTTCCCGCTGCCGGTCGGACCGGTTACGAAAATCACCCCGTGAGAGCGGGTGAGCAGAGAATCGAATTTTTTCAAATCATCCCCCAACAGGCCCAGCTCGTTTAATCCGAACAGGCCTGTGCTTTTGTCGAGCAATCGCAGGACACTGCGTTCGCCGTAGCTGGTCGGCACGGTGCTGATACGCAAATCGACTTCACGCTGGCCCAGCCGAACACTGCACCTGCCGTCCTGCGGAAGCCGGCGCTCGGCAATGTCCATACCCGCCATAACCTTGATACGAGAGATAACCAATGGCAGGACATTTTTGTTCAAACTCAGGGTGTCATATAAAATACCGTCAATACGATAGCGAATCTGAATCTTTGACTCGTAAGGATGAACGTGAATATCACTGGCTCTTAACTGCAAAGCACGAAAGAGAATGTCATTGACCAGTCTGATAACCGGCGGACGATTCACCACATCGAGCAGGTCATCTGAACCTGCAACCTCATCGATGAGCTGGTCGAGATTTTGCGAATCAAGCTCTTCTGCCACCTCTTCGATGACAGTCGTTCTCTGCTCGTAGGCGATATCTATTACGGAGGTAATGGCAGCGCGGGTGGATATTGCCGCGATGACCGGCAGGCCAATCATCTTAGAGACGTTATCCAGGGCATTCGCATCCAACGGTTTGGACAAAACCACGGTAAGCTCACCGTTATCGGCTTCGGGCCTTATCCCTATAAGAAAATGGTGCTGAGCATAAGTGGCAGGAACAGCCTCTATGAATTCGGGGGGCACGGCCTTAGCTGATATCTCCGATATAAATTCCCACCCCAGCGTTTCAGCAAACAGCTTCAATACCACATCTTCCGTGAAGTATGGGCAGGCAAGCAGGGCTTCGTCAAGTCGTCTCTGGCCGCTGTTTTCTTCCAGAAATTTGGCCAATTGCTCGGCGTCAACCAAACCAGTCCGCTTAGCAGTTTGTATAAGTAGCTCTTTCATTATTCCGACTTCTGACCTCTGTCTTCTGACCTCTGTCCTCTGTCTTCTGTACTATTGTGCATCAAGCACTTTGAACGGCTTCATCGCTTTTGGCTTTACACCAGGCCAGTCATGATACTCCTGAAATTCTATTTCATGTTTTTCGAACGCTTCTCTGTTTCTCTCGGATATCCGTTCCAAATCAGAGCTGGCGAAACTTCCTTCATCGGGTCTTATTATCTCGGCCTTGACAAACACATATAGATTCTTCTGTGTGTCGTTGTTGCTCGTGCTTCTGAACAATCCGCCTAAGATAGGAATATCGCCGAGTATGGGCACTTTCGTTCCGCCCTTACTCTGGTTAAGTTTCAGCATACCCCCTAAAATGATAGTGCTGCCGTCGGGGACGGTAACAGTTGTGCTGATGTTGCTGCCTGCAACATCCGGCGGCTTCTCTCCTGTGATAATTCCAAAATCATCTCTCTGTAAATCAATATCAAGGCGAAGCAAATCGCCCCGGCTGATATGCGGCGTAATTGTAAGCGTTATGCCCGCCTCGTATGGCTCGTAATTAACTGATGTCTGCACAGTACCTGCTGTTGCACCCTTAATAACAGTCCCGGTTTGTATGGTAACGTAAGTAGTATCTGTCGTGTCGATTACCCCTTCTTCGTTGTCATTAACAAGGATTTTGGGTTTTGCCAAAACTCTGCCGTAATTCTTCTGCTGCATAGCGGTCAACAAAAAGTTGATGTGTTTGTCGCCATAAAATCCAGTCCCGGCACCGCTGCTGGTCTGAAAATCGACAAAGCGGTTTCTGCCACTATCTAAAAGCGTCGAAACTAAACTATTGGAGCCTTCAATAACTGGCATAATAGCACCGGTCAGGCCGGACGTGGCGACCAAATCCGGAAAGCTCTGGATTAGATTAAGGTCATAATCAAAGGCGTCGGTCTTCGAGATTTGCACCAGTGTTACATCTATGAGGACCTGCGGTCTTCTTTTATCTAACTTTTCTATTA
Source organism: Phycisphaerae bacterium (assembly GCA_030609625.1). Classification (GTDB taxonomy): domain Bacteria; phylum Planctomycetota; class Phycisphaerae; order Sedimentisphaerales; family Anaerobacaceae; genus NIOZ-UU13. The sequence goes on along the minus strand of JAUWBX010000002.1, from coordinate 11,148 downwards.
AGCTTCCTATCCATTCCTGATTCTTTTTGCTTGCATAAACAATCAATGAAAAAGTGTTCGGGTCAGAAACTATAGTTATTTGCTCATCCTGTTTTCTTGTGACGCTTTCAATCTTGCCTTCCTTGTCCAGAACAGTTTCCTGAACAAGCGGCTCCAGAATCTCTTTCAAATGGCTCGGCGACTGGTTTTCGAGCGGGTAAACCTTATAAGGTATCTCCTCTTGCTCCATTTCGCTGTCCACGAATCTTAAAATCTTCGCTATCCGGACGTGCTGCTCAGCAGTGGCATTAACCAAAAGCGAATTTGTCGGTTCAACTACCACCACCTGCGGCTCGCCCAAAAGGGTCTCGGCTGCTGCGCCGGTTGTTTGGGTCCTTGTTGTTTGGAGCCTGGTAGCTGTGGACCTGGCCGTTTGGGTCAGGGGCTTAGCGCCGCCGGTAATTCTTGAAGAATAAGGATAAGCTGTCTGTCTGGGGGTAATTATGCCAAGCTCCTCCAGTTTCCTTTTTGCCTCCTCAGCATCAACATACTCGATTTTGTATAATTTCAGGGTCCGCAGGTCCTGCTGTGCCACGTCAAGAGTATCTACTAACTCCTCGACAGCATCTAATTGCTCATCAAGGCCTATCATCAAGATGCGGTTTGTCCTTTCGTCGGCATCGAGATACACAGTTGCTTTGGCCGGCTCAGCCGGTTTCGCAGCAGTCGGTAGCTGCCTTCTTCGGTCAGCGAGTGCCTTTTCCTGGCGAAGTCGGGCTTGCCATTGGGCCGTTGTTTCGTTACCCCTTTTCGCGCTTGGCTTATACGGCGCCGCCGTCGTGGCGGAAATAGTAATTGATATAGTGCCTAACTGCTCGGCAAGGGCCTGGATTTTCGGAGTAAGCGTCTGTGCCATCGTGTACTGTAACTGCCTGAACCTGAACCTTTTCGGTTCGCCGGGCTTATCCACCATGTCCAGAAGTGTCTCTATACGCGGCATACGGTAGGCAAATGCAGTAACAATAAGTGTTTGGGTTTCGGGTATCGGTCTAACCTCGGTGACGAGTCTCATCCCATCCAGAAGATTCTTTGCGTTGGATGTATCTATATGCTGCAGCTTAAAGACACGAGTTATAACTGCATCCCCAATCTCGATGTCCTCTGTGTCAGGGTACAAATCAGGGTCAATATTTTGCGTTTCTGTCGCGGGAACTATAGTTACAAGGTCACCTCTGCGGGTCATCGCAAAACCATGGAACTGCAGCACCTGTTCAAGCAAAGGATACAGCTCTTTTAACTTGATAGGCCCTCGAAGCCTGCCATGACGCTTGATTGTAATATTGCCTTTGACCTTGGTCGGGTCGTACAAATAGTTCAGATGTAAATGCTCACCCACGAAGCCCAGGAATTCCGTTATGGAAAGCGTCTCGGGTAAAGCCAATTGAAGAGTATCTTCCCCATTGGGAATCGACTTCGATTCATACGGCTGGACAGCAGGCAGCTCCGGCATCTCTTGGGCCAGTATTGTTGCAACGGTGTTCGGCTCCGGTTTTATTTTGTCTTTTGCTGCAAAATTAAGACCCGACATACCCGGCCTGCCCCTGCCGGCAACAAGCAGGGGTTTCCACTTGCCGGCAGTTCCCAGCTTGCCTTCTGTATGTCCCCGCTGCCTCGTTTGCGAAGCAAACGGCGGAGAATTCGACAATTGCCTGACAGCGGAAAGGATTCGCTCCAGAGGCCTAACCGGGGCAATAACAATCACCGCGTCGTTGTGGATATCTATAATTACTCTAACTTTGGCATTAACGGCCGGTGGATTAAAAAAGCTCCCGATAGATATATTACCACCAACTTTTGCCGCGACCAGCTCGTTGGATGGAAGATTCTTAACCATTGAGGCGCCGAATGCCGCCCTTACCGCAAATTGCCCCTGGCAATCAACAAGATTCAAGATAGCCATTGTTTTGAGCAACTCGTCCGGCTTGGCTGTCACCAAAAGCGCAGTCGAACCGGGAATGTGCGAAACCGTCCCTATCCCGGTGTCGGTAAGATACTTCTTGCCCTGTTCAACAGATATGTACTTCAGGGGAAAAACCCTAAACGATGGCTCGGAACCACCCTCCTGAGCAGCCAAAGAATAATTGCTAAATAGTAACAGAGTTACCGATAAAACAAGCAATCTGCTAAAGCCCCTGCGAGAGGGACCACGACTTGCGGGAATCCAAAATCGTTGCTTCGCCATTCTTAATCACCCCTTAATCCGATAAATTAAAAAATATACAAAACAGTTTTCATACCTACCAGACGTACTTCTAATTATCTTTGTTTTTCTCAGGACCGGAGCTGTCCGGCTCCTCCCAAACCTTTTTTAAGTCTTTACCTAAAGAACTCAGTTTTTTCGCCTCTTCGGCACTTAAACGCGAAGATCTGAATTGGGAAATAAGATTTTCCATCATTGCAGCCTTTTCCTTAGCGCTGGTTCCTGGACCGGCCTTGTCAGACTTAAAACTTCTTTGTATCTCTCTTAGCTTTTCAACGAGCTCCTTCATCTTCGCGTCTTCTTCAGCAGTTCTACGCGGCGGCGGAACTCTGCTTTTTGCCCCTGTAATGCCGGCATCAGTTCTCCTTGAAGCCGGTAAAGCAGCTCTGGAACCGGCCGCTCCCGGTGTTCTTCTGGAAATATTCGCTCGTCCTGGAGGAACAGCAGATGCTCCTTCAAGAAGGCTCGTTTTCGGTCCCTGCTCAGCCGTAAGCTCGAAAGTTCCTTTATTGTCTTTAACAACAATAAGGCCATCCTTTATCTGCTCAATAAGCAAATGGCCAACCTTACTGGACTGCCTGACCCAGTGTAATCCTTTGCCCGGCTCGTCAATCAGGGCAATCGACAACTCTGGGCGCCCCTTGTAATAACTGGTGCCAATAACCTTAAATTTTGGCGTAACAGCCGGCCCGCGAGTAATAGTTGTACCACCTGTTGCAGTCTTTGGCGTTTTCGGCTTGGGCGGATCCAGATACAACGCAAATGCCCCGGCTTGCTTTACAAGTGGCGATTTCTGGCTTGCGTCTCCTCTCGATTTATTGCCCACTGTTTTGTTGAACTTCTCTATCACACCGGGAGAATTCAAAAATTCCTCGATGTGGTCATCACTGCCAAAAACCACAGGAAAAACAAAAAAAATGACGAAAATGACCGCTAAAACCGTCGCCGCAACACTTGTTATTCGTAATGTTTTTATCATATCGGTTTCTGCCTAAAGTGAGCTAAAGTGAGCTAAAGCGAGCTAAAGTTAAAAAAACAAATAACTTTAGGCACTTTAGGCACTCCAAACTTTAGCTCACTCTTTTTATTTGACAGGAGCCAGGGGCTTTGGTTCCCGCCAATGAACGATTTTTTCCAGAAAAGCGCCCTCATTTCCTGCGTAGTCGCCGCTGTTCTCAGGCGTATGACAATCAATGCAGGCCGACTTCGGCCCAGTGAATCCGACTATTCCCCCAGTTTTGATATGTTCCGAGCCCGGCCCATGGCAGTTTTCACAGCCGACGTTTTTCAAATGTCCGGTTTTCTGCTCCGAAATAAATCCGCTTTCATAGTCCATACCAACAACATGACAGATAACACACTCAGGGTCGAACTGCGAGCCGGCCCGCTCGAGTATCGCATAGGCATGGGCATGGGCGTTATGGCTCCACTCCCCATATTCGTATTCGTGACAAGCCTTACAGGATTCCGAGCCGGCATATTCCAAACCATCCGGCAAAACAAAACGTGGATGTTTCTCCAAAAGATTCCTCTCTCTGACAAGGAGTTGATAATCTTTGTACAACTGAACGAGAGAGGCTTCATCCTCTAAACCTTCTCCAACCGGTACAGCGAAAAAACTCAATTTCAGCTTGTCTTCGTCCCCGGCGGATTCTGTTATTTGCAATCCACATACATATCTGCCGAAACGGCCAACCGAAAAAACCAAAGGTCTTTTATTCGCCTCGCCGCTTACCATCGGCTCATCAGATTCGGCAGGACAAACAATGCAATCCACGGTTCCCATTTCCGCTATGGAAGAGATAATGGCATCATCACATCGGTTTATAATAAGGATATTAACGCTTTGTTGGCCCGGCTCTCGGGGAAAAACTTCTCTAATCTGTTTTATTGGTGATGTTTCCACGTTAAAAGTTAAAACTGATATAGTGATATATTTTCCATTTAGTAAATATTGGTCTCGAAATCCTCCCGCTATCTTCTCGCCGGTACCATAGGGACTGATAAACCCGACAATAGGATTGGATAGCAATCCGAGATTCTGAGCTATTTCAATGTCTTTTTCACTCAGATTGACTAAATCGTAATCAAGCTGCCTGAAAGCCTCGATTATTATATTGAACTTGATGAGGTCCTGCTCGCTTTGGCTTTTCACAAGTGAGCCGGTATCGACAATCAATCTTTTGTGTTTAGAGACACGGTTGAAGACCACTGCGCGCCTGCTAAGCCCCCCAAGTTGTCCGCCGGAACAGCCGCAGGGCTTCAGCTCCCCAAGCTCGTTACCGGTAAAAAAGACTGTGAGCGCATCGGTTTTATGAAGTGATTTTGCCGACGGCTCGGTCGTTACATCCACGCACGAAGCACAAAACGCCAACCCCGTTAGAAATAACACACCGATGGCCTTTTTCTTGGCTTTGGCAAAGATTTCTAACGGGGCCAATACGCAAATGCCCACCGTGGCTCGCTTGGCGGAGCCAGGTCGCGACATGCACCTCACTAATCGCATGATATACAGGTTAGTTTTCAATCCACCCCCAAAAGCATCAGGATAAGTTAATTTAGTGAGTGGTTAATTAGTTAATTGGCTATTCACCACTCACTACTCACCAGTTATTTCCTTGAATAAAACCCGCGACAAACAATTCCCAGCCCATTATCGCCTTTTATCTTTACAAAAAACACGTCCACGAATTGCGTTTTACCCTCTGCGGGCGGCGGCATTATTTCCACCTCAAACTGATAACCGTTGCGAATTTTCTTCTGACTGAGAACTTTAACCGTGTTATCTTTCGATGAAGCCGATTCAATCTCGAAATCACCACCATAATTGTTGAGCACCGTAACTTTCCTGACTATCGGCTTTTGCGGTTCGGCATTAAAAGTGATAATCAACGGCGGGCTAATTGTAAATTTCGGCAGCACGTCAAAGAAAATTCTGGCCTTTTTCTCCTCCGGATGAGCCAGACTAATGTTGATACTTCCTTTGAGATTGTTATTCAGCTTCTCCATATCAACACTGGGTTCAAGAATGAATTTTGTCGCTTCCACCGAACCATCGATATCAACAGTTATGCAGTCGGCAGTCGATTCGAACTTGGTTATCGCAAATGGTTGATTATCAAGACTGCTAAGTACAATCTTCGGGCAGCCGGCATTTCCCTCCTCGAGGAAAAGCCGCAATCTCTTTGGCGAGTAACTGACTTTCGATACAGTTGTGACCTTAATAGTCAGGGTAATCCTGGGGTTTGTCTTATCGTTGCTCTTGACGTACACAATTTTCCTGTCCACGCCGGCTTTGGAACTCGATTGATACTCTACTTTCAAGACCCCGCTTTCGCCCGGAGCATATTCGGTCTTATCCAACCTCGTAACGACGCCGCAGCATCTCTCGACTTCCGTGATTTCCAACAAGCCGTCTCCGGTGTTTGTAAACTTAAAATCAGCGACCCTCTTCTTTGCCCCCGTACCGACTTGTCCAAAATCGTAAACTGTCTTTTCAAACGTAATTTTTGGGGTGAGTTTATCGAGTGCAGTTTCATCTTTCTCCGGCGAACCAACCACCACTGTCTCAGGTGCAATCGTGGGCTTTTCGGCCAGCTTGGCCTGCTCCTGACAGCCGAGCTGCAGAAGCAATACGCAACCACAGATTACACAGATAATCTGTGCAGTCCGTCGAATAATCTGTGAAGCTTGTGTTTCGTAATTTTTTCTCATATTCCCTATTTCCACATTAGGTTATGATATAACTTCCGCTCGATTAATGACCCCTATATTCTACCAAAAAGACCGCCCTAAATCAAGAAAATTCTGAGATGATTACAGGTTCTCGTCCTTTCGCATATTCGCCATTAATTTTTAACTGCTGGCGTTCTGCTTTACAGCCGATATTTTAACTATTATTATAATAGTCATTATTATAGGAAGTAAAGTATGGATATACAAGACCCCGAAGTTTCAGTAGTTGTGCCATTGTTGAATGAGCAGGATAATATCGGCCCACTTTATGAGCAAATCACCCAAACATTAACGGACGTATATAAATACGAAATAATCTTCGTCGATGACGGCAGCAGCGACAATAGTTTCAATGTTTTAGCTAAGCTGCAAAAGGCCGACGCCGGAATGCGGGTTATTTGTTTTCGCAAAAATTTCGGCCAGACCGCAGCTCTCAGTGCCGGCTTTGCTCACGCACGAGGTAAAGTCATCGTCGCAATAGATGCGGACCTGCAAAACGACCCTGCCGATATACCTAAAATGCTCGCCAAACTCGATGAAGGATTTGACGTGGTGAGCGGCTGGAGAAAAAAAAGACACGATAATGCCGTCACCAGACTGCTGCCTTCCAAAATTGCCAACTGGTTAATCGCAAAAATTACGGGCGTTAAACTGCACGACTTCGGCTGTACACTTAAAGTGTACAGAAGGGAAGTCTTAGCTGAAACAAAATTGTACGGCGAAATGCACCGCTTTATCCCCGCTCTGGCAAGTTGGAGCGGAGCGAGAATCGCCGAAATGGTCGTCAACCACAGGCCAAGAACCGCCGGTACCGCTAAGTACGGACTGGGGCGAACTTTGAAAGTGTTATTGGACCTTGTCACCGTCAAGTTCCTCGGCTCATACTCCACCAAGCCAATCTATATCTTCGGCGGGATGGGACTGGTCAGCGGACTCGGGGCGGCAGCCTCTGGTCTGGTCGTGCTATATCAAAAATTAGCGCACAATTTCCCTATGAACAGAAACCCACTATTGGTCCTGACGGCTGTGTGCATTCTTGCCACCATTCAGTTTATCCTGATGGGCCTGCTCGCTGAGCTTCTTGTTCGTACGTATCACGAATCCCAAAACCGACCGACCTATGTCATCAAAGAAATCCTCGAATCTACAGGCAGAGACGGAGAGAAGTAAATGACTAAACCCGTCCGAAAACACAGACGCCCAGGAAGGCGGATAGAACCACATAAACACAAAGTAAGCCCACCTGTCAAAAAACAGAGCAGGACCCCCGCCTTGCGGGAACCCGGCAAAGCCTTTGTGGTTTTCATCACAATAGCGATTCTGGCGGGAATCCCGTTTTGTATGGGCAAGTATTTCGAGTTCAATTCGCCCGGAGCCTTCGACAGCGGGGCTTATGTCTATTCAGCCAAACACATACTCGACGGCGCTAAAATCGGTGTAGAGGAAAAACCCAGCGCTCAGATGGGGACGCTGCTGATAAATATGTTAGGCGTCCGGCTGTTCGGCTTTAATGAAACAGGGCCGAAACTTATCCAGACAATCCTTCAGGCAGGCGCTTTGCTGCTTATGTTCGCTGCGATGGTTAAACTGTTCGGCGTTCTGCCTGCCGCAGTGGGAGTAATTATTACCTCAATATACCTTTCAGCCCCGCTTATGGCCAAGTACGGCAACGTAAAAGAACAACACATGATAGCCTTTATGGTGCTTGGCGTAAGCTGTTTTGTTTTGTATCAGCTAAGTGGCTTGGGCTTCCAGCCCAAGGGTAAACTCGGCCAGGATGGCCGAGCCACAAGTCGCTGGTGGTATGCGCTCTTGGCCGGTGCCTTTCTTAGCTGGGCGCCGATGTTTAAGGAAACCGGCATCTCAGCAATCGGAGCGGTCGGCTTGTTTGTGATTGCTCAGCCGTTGCTTAAGCACAGAAGCTGGAAAAAGACCGGCACCGATATTTTGCTGTTGTCGGCGGGAGCGGTTCTTATCATCAGCCCGATATGTCTATGGCTGGCCATCCAAAAGGCACCGATTAACTATTACCCGTATTATTCGTTTGTGGGAAGACCATTCGCCAAATCGCTTCAAGGCTCTCAGAACAACAGCGAACATAAAACGGCAGAACCCAACACAGACGCCAATGACAGCGCGGTTCAGAACGCCCCTGCCGAGCAGGGACTTTTAATGAAATTTATGCCGGCTTATGTCCGCGATAGCTGGCAGATATTAAAGCCCGAACAAATCAAACAGGCAAAGCTCAGAGTGTTCCGCTGGTATCGGCTGTTAATACTCCCCATTGCCCTGGCACTGGGGTCAATCGTATTGCGTATTGCGTATTGCGTATTGCGTTTGTTTTTCGCACGACGCATCACGCACGACGCAGGACGAATCTATGACCGATTTGTCCTGCTCTTTGCCGTCTGGTGGTTTCTGGATATGGTTTTTGTGTGGATAAGCCCGCGTTCCTACGAGCAGTATTACCTGCCGTTAAATGCTTCGGCCGCAATGTTAGGCGGATACCTGATAGCAATTTACTGTGATAAAGTAAAGAGTGTCGCATACAAACCCAGGTGGGTGATAACAGGATTTGTCGGGATTGTGTTGATGATAATTATGTCACAGCATATATTCTTTGGCATCAAAAAGAGTGCTCATACCGGAGCCATCTACCTAAATCCCGCCACCCGTATTCCAGAAAAAAGAAATGGTTACACACAGAAGCTGAATGAAATCTCCCGGCGTCAAAAATATCCTTGGGAGCTTGTAGGCGAATACATACGAGACTATTCCACACCGAACGATAAAATCTACGTCTGGGGCTGGGTACCGGGAATATATGTTGCGGCCCAGAGATTGAGTCCCACACCTAAAGCATTCGAAGGAACAATGCATACACTATCACCCCAGGTGCTCACCGAAAGAATCGATGAGATATTGGACGCATTTAAAAAAGAGCCGCCGAAGTTCATAGTTGACAGCCGCAAGGACCACTTCCCGTGGGACAGACCGCCGCTGGAATTATGGCCTCGAACTCAGAAAGGATTCCTGCCTGCTGTTCCGCAAATCGTTAGCCAATATGACGCATTATACTCTAAAGATCTCCGCGAGAAAATCGAGCCTGATGAGGCGCTTCGATATGAGGCAATGAAACCGTTCAGAGAATTCGTTATGAAAAATTACAAAATCGTTCGGCCGTTCGGAACCCATGTTCTTTTCCAACGCAAATAAACACACAAAGCATCACTCGATAGCAAAAAACCGATGGATGAAGAGCTTACAAAGCAGCAGGAATTCTATGACCGGGGCTGGCGCACGGAACTCGAAGCGGGCAAAGAACAACGCGGAAACCTTCGCACTAATCTGGACTTCCTCAAAGAAACCAATCTGCTTAAGCCGAATGACAGAATTTTAGAAATCGGCTGCGGTATCGGCAGTATAGTGTTTGAACTGAGCGGACAGGGATACGATATTACCGGCACCGATATATCAGGCGAAGCGATTGCTTACGGACTGAAAAAATACGGCGATATTAAACTTCAGGTACAGCCGGCAGAAATATTGCAGTTTGAAGACGAGACATTCGATGTTGTATTGAGCTTCGATTTATTCGAGCACATTGCCCGTGTGGACAGACACGTAAGTGAAGTCTGTCGTGTCCTTCGAAAGGACGGTTTCTATCTGCTTCAGACGCCAAACAAATACAGTAACATGATTTTTGAAACGCTGTACCATAAATCTTTGAAGTGGCGGCGGGCGCATCCGTCACTGCATACGCCGGGGCAATTGAGACAGCGACTGTCCAGGAACGGGTTTGAAACACAATTCGTCAAAATGAATCCTGTCAACGAATTCACCCTGAGCAAGTTGAGAAAAAAATTAGGGCCGTTCAGCGGCATCTTCAAACATATAAATTTTCGTCGCCTGCCTCTTGCCCTGCAAACAAATTTATATGTTGTCGCTCGAAAAATGCAAAACCCCACACTTACGTGTGGGGAATGGATACCACACACGTGAGTATGGGGAAGTAGAGGCGGACACAGGTATAAAATGAAGATACTAATGCTTAATTATGAGTTTCCGCCGATTGGTGGCGGGGCAGCTAACGCCCATCGGTGTCTCTTACAACAATACGCAGGCAGCAGCGATTTAAGAATCGATGTCTTAACGTCAGCCCCAAGGCCGGGTTTCTTTAAAGAAAACTTTGCAGACAATATCACTATTTACAAAGTCGGCCTCCATAAAAAGGAACTGCATTTCTGGCGGAAGACAGAGGTAATCGAGTGGCTCTTCAAAGCTAAATTCCACTATCGCAAACTGCTGCGGGAAAATGATTACGATTTGGCCCACGCATTCTTCGGCTTCCCAACCGGCTGGCTCTGTTATCGAACCGCCGATAAGCTGCCCTACATAATCTCACTGCGGGGTTCGGACGTGCCGGGAGAGCATGCAAGGCTAAAGCTTGATTATAAAATTCTCGGCCCCGTGTTTGCCGCCATCTGGAAAAAAGCTGCTGCTCTCGTGGCGCCCAGCGAGGGTTTGAAGGACCGTGCCCTGAAGTTTCTGCCGTCAATGCCCATTGACGTTATTCCAAATGGCGTTGAGCTGGAGCGGTTCGGCCCTGCCAAGGCCACCCAACAAGCAAAGATATTAAGACTTCTGACCGTTGGCCGACTGTCCGTTACCAAACGAATGGAAATCCTGATAGACGCTGCTGAGATTATGCACATGGCCGGCTGTGAGGTCCATTTCACAATGGTAGGCGGCGGACAATTGCTGCAGAAACTAAAACAAATTGTATCAGAAAAGAACCTTGATAACATTATTGAGTTCACAGGCAGAACTGACGCTGAAGATATGCCGCAGGTTTACCGACAGAATGATATTTTTATAAGTGCCAGTAGCACCGAAGGGATGAGCAACGCAATGCTCGAGGCGATGGCCTCCAGCCTGCCCATAATTACCACTCGCTGCGAGGGCGTGGATGAATTAATAGCCGACAACGGCCTTGTGGTAGAGAATGCAAACGCCGAGGAAATTGCCAAAGCGGTAAAAACATTAGCTGATGACCGGCAGCTTTACAAACAAATGTCCATCGCAGCAAGAAACCATGCTGAAAAGTTCACTTGGGGCCGAGTCGCCGAGAAATATTTAATCCTCTATGAAAGATTAAAATGAAAATAAGGGTC
>JAUWBX010000449.1 GCA_030609625.1 Phycisphaerae bacterium | reverse complement strand
TATAACTCCATTTTGGGTGTATTATACCATAAAATGCGGGATTTTTCAAGAGGATTTTTGCGAGAGAAAACGGGCAAAGACGGGCATTGACATAAATGAGCAGGCCTGGTAAAATATACCCTTTGGCGGGGGGAAGATTTGTGGTGAAAGTAGCTCAGGTGGTTAGAGCACTGGATTGTGGATCCAGGGGTCGGGGGTTCGAGTCCCCTCTTTCACCCTTTTGTAGAACACGGGTCAAAAGATTGTTTGCTCGAACCCGTTACAATGGCTGCGAGGAGCGGCAGTGTTTGTGTGAATACTGGCTAACTGAGTTAAGAAAAGGAGAAACAAAATGAAGAAACGCACGTCTAATTCAAAACTTTTGTTCCATTTTGCCTCGTTGGTTCTTGTTTTAATTTGCCTTGGGTATGTGGCAACGAGGACGGAGGCAAAACAATTGAATCGGCCGCCGGAAGGATTTGTGGCGCTGTTCAACGGCAGGGACCTGGCCGGCTGGAAAGGATTAGTGGGCAGCCCGAAAAGCCGGCGCGAAATGAGTCGTGAAGAATTGGCCAAGGCCCAGGCTAAGGCAGACGAGAATATGCGGGCACACTGGAAGGTGGTCGATGGTGCGCTTTGTTTTGACGGCAAAGGGCACAGTCTTTGTACGGCGAAAGACTACGGCGATTTCGAAATGTTGGTCGATTGGAAGATCGAAAAGGGTGGTGACAGCGGCATTTACCTGCGAGGTACGCCGCAGGTACAAATATGGGACACAGCTAATAGAAGCGTCGGCGCACAGGTTGGTTCGGGGGGGTTGTATAATAACAAAAAAGGAGCGAGCAAGCCGTTGAAGCTTGCGGACAAGCCTGTCGGCGAGTGGAACACATTCAGGATTATTATGACAGGGGAAAAGGTGACGGTGTATCTGAACGGTGTGCTGGTGGTGAAGAACGTGGTGATGGAGAACTACTGGGAACGGGACAAGCCGATTTACCCCAACGGCCAGATAGAGCTTCAATCGCACGGCAGTCTGCTTTATTTCAGGAACGTATTTATTCGTGAGATAACCAACAAGCTCACCGAGCAGGAAAAGGCTGACGGCTTCAAGCCGCTCTTCAACGGAAAGAACCTGAGAGGCTGGCAGGGCAACACAAAGGGTTATGTGGTCAAGGATGGTACGATTGTTGTGGAGCCTGAGCTTGGCGGCGGTGATCTTTACACGGCGCAAGAGTACGGCGATTTCATTATGCGGTTCGAGTTCAAGCTGACGCCCGGCGCCAATAACGGTCTTGGGATTCGCATGCCGATGAACGTCAATGCCGCGTATCAGGGGATGGAGCTGCAGATACTGGATAACACGGCGTCCAAGTATAAGAATCTCAAGCCCTATCAGTTTCATGGGTCAATTTATGGTGTCGTTCCGGCGAAACGCGGATACCTAAAGCCGGTTGGTATGTGGAATTTTCAAGAGGTCATCGCCAAGGGCAAGCAGATCACGGTCAAACTAAACGGGACAACAATTGTTGATGCGGACATCGACAAAGCCAGCACACCCAAAACTATGGATGGGAATGACCATCCGGGCCTGAAGCGAGATAAGGGCTATATCGCTTTTTGTGGGCACGGGGACAAGCTTGCGTTTCGCAGTTTGAGAATAAAAACTCTTAAATAGTTATCAGAGAACTATGCAAAGCAAAAAGGGATGAAACAATGAAAAACAAAAGAAGTAAAAAGGCAACGACAGTAAGCCGCCGGCAGTTTTTGAAGAGTTCGGCGGTCGCTGCGGGAGCGGTTATGGCTTTTCCAACGATTGTTCCTTCTTCGGTTTTTGGCGCAGGTGCACCGAGCAATCGCATCACGATGGGCTGTATTGGTATGGGAGGTCAGGGCACAGGAAATATGAAGGGATTCAGAGGCAAGTCCGGCTGCGAAGTGGTGGCGGTTTGCGATATTGATGTCAAACATATGGGGCGAGCCAGTCAGGCAGCAGGTCTTACTGCGAGTTCCTGTTACACCGACTTTCGAGAAGTATTAGCCCGAAATGATATCGACGCGGTATCAATCGCTGCGCCCGACCATTGGCATGTACTGATGTCGGTTGCCGCGGTACGGGCTGGTATGGATGTGTTTTGCGAGAAACCACTGACTCTGACCATAGGGGAGGGACGTGTCCTTGCTGATGAGGTGAAGCGCTACGGCCGGGTTTTTCAGACCGGCTCTCAGCAGCGGTCAGGCAGCGAGTTTCGGTTCGCCTGCGAGCTGGTGCGCAACGGTCGAATCGGCAAACTGCACACTATGAAAGTCGGAATTTCGGGAAACAACCGCACCTGTCCGCCTACGTGGGAAGCTGAGCCGGTGCCGGAAGGATTCGATTACGATATGTGGCTTGGTCCTGCGCCGTGGGAACCATACACCGAGCAGCGATGTCACTATCAATTCCGCTTCATTTTAGACTACTCCGGCGGCCAGATGACCAACTGGGGCGCTCATTATCTCGATATTGCACAATGGGGTAATGGGGCAGATGATACCGGGCCGATTGAAATCGTCGGCAGCGGTGATTTTCCCAAGACCGGATTGTTTACAACCGCTCAAAACGAGAACATTGAGTACACCTATGCAAACGGCGTTAAATTATTCCTTAAAAGCGGTAGTGGGCATACACGTTTTGAAGGCACCAAAGGATGGGTAGATGTAAAGCGCGGCAAAATCGATGCTGAACCGAAGTCGCTTCTGACGAGCAAAATAGGGCCGGATGAGATTCACCTGTATAACAGCAATGACCACAAACAGAACTTCCTGGATTGTATTAAGAGCCGTAAGGATACAATCTGCACGGCGGAGATTGGGCACCGCACAACTACAGTTTGTCATCTGGGCAATATCGCGATGCAGTTAGGTCG
>JAUWBX010000082.1 GCA_030609625.1 Phycisphaerae bacterium | reverse complement strand
TGCAGGATGTCCTCGACTTCCGCAAAGTCTTTGCCACCTTGCGGCAGGGCGTATTCACTCCCACTCAATAAATCAGCAGCCTGCTCGAAGTTCCCGGCGTTGGCCATATCGAGTAAAGCAACCCTGCTAAGCATTTGCATTTCGAGCGTGCGCACCTGGGCCGTCTGGAACGTATATCGCCAGTCGTCACCACCGATAGGCGGGTACGTATAGAAGTCAATAACGGGTTGTTTGAATTTCGCAGTTAACATTATGTTAGGTTGTCGGGATACCAGGTTATCAGGTAGTGGGTATCAGGCTACCAGGTTATCAGGATAAATTTGTCTTTTCCTGATTCCCGACTTCCCTGTTATCCTGATACCCTGATATTCCACACCCTGGTTTCCTGATAACCTGATTTCCTTTATTATTCACTAAACAGCTCCTTTGCTAATTCAATTTCCAACTCCTTGCGTGCCTGCTCCAGCAAGACCTGAATAGAGACATTTGTTTTTATCTTTCCACGCTTTAAGATAAAGCCGGCCCCCAGGTCCTGCCTTTCATCAGATAACTTTAAATCACTTTTGTAATCAGGGCCTAATTCGCGGTTTATCTGCTTTATAAACTCATGGTCGATGCGACCTTCGTTTGTATCAACTACCACCTCTTCGTCGCCGGTCTCGACCGTATCGAGGAGCAGTTTTTTAATCAGAGCGCGATATTCTTCATCAGGCAAATCTTGTAGCTGCCGGCGTGCCTGCTCAAAGACTTCGTCGAGGAGCTTTCTTTTCTCGGCTAAATACTCTTTGGCAATATTCATCCTCGCCGCTGCAAGGACATGTGATTTTTCGTCTTCGCCGGCCTTTTTAGCAAGAAGCTCTGTTTGCTTTTTGTATTCGTCCAACTGCTCGGTGAGTTTGGCCTGCTCAGCAGCATTCTGGTCATCGGCCTGCTTTTTTATCTTTTCAGCCTCAGCTTTGGCGTCAGCCAATATCTTTTCTACTACCTGTTCAGCTTCCATAATATCGTATCTCGTATATGCGTTTAAGCGTAAATGAGTTGATGCGTTCACTCATTCGCTCATTTACCCATTTACTTTTGCACTTATACACCTGTTGGCCAATTTATGCCGAACAGCAGCATAAACATTGTTACCAGCAGTCCCAGAACGGCATAGACTTCGACCATAACGGCATAGACAACGCCCGCCTTAAATGCCATTTCCGGTCTTTTTGCAGCCATCAGGATACCGCCCGAACATACTCTGCCCTGGAAGATTGCGCTTACCAGACCGGCAAATGCGATAGGCAGACAGGCTATCAATACCTGTAGTCCCAGCGTCGTGCTCAACTCGGGAACTCCCTCTTCTCCAAAGAAGTTGAGATTGAGCATAACAAGAAACGCCGCAAGGAAACCGTAGAAACCCTGCGTTCCGGGCAGCACGACCATAATGAACATCTGCCCGTATCTTTCCGGCTTTTCGCTCAGTACACCGGTCGCACTTCTGCCGGCGGTACCGATTCCAATTGCCGAGCCGATGCCTGCCAATAAAGCCGCCAACCCTGCGCCAATCAAAGCCAATGTCAGTCCATAATCCATTGTCAAATCTCCTTTCTTTCGTATCTCGTATAGTAGTGAGCTAAAGTGTCTAAAGTTTGGAGTGCCTAAAGTATAAAGTGCCTAAAGTTGTGGATTATCTTTTCACTTTAGCTCACTTTAGTCACTTTAGCTCACTTTAGACACTTTTCTCTTTTCACGTTTCACGCTTAATATAAATGTGTTTATACTCTTTGCTCAGCGGCTCAAATAATTTACCGCCGCCAGCCAGAAACTTGGGGAAAAATTCTACATATTGCAGTCTCAAAGTATGAACAAAAGCACTCAGCCCTGATATCGCCAGGTTAAATCCGTGTCCGCCGACAAGCACTAATATCATCAACACAATTCCTATGCCGTAAGGTATTTCACCGGCGATTTTGGCAATAACGTTTATCGCCATAGCCAGACCGGCTGTAACCATACCGAGCGCCATTAATCTCAAGTAGCTCAGCACGTCCCCCATATAGAATATCGTGCTGAACAAATTATACGCTCCCATACCTATTCGCCCGCCCCAGCCTCCTTCCCGCTGGCTAAAAAGCAAAATCATACCTGCCGGAATAAGCGCCAGATACCCACAGAACGTTCCAACTCCAGCAGGAAGCGGTCCGAGCTTGCTTGCCCCAAGGAGCACAAGCGAATTGAGCATAACCAGCCAGGTCAACTGGTCGCACACCGCAGCGATGTAGTCCTTTCGTTTAAGGTTGTGTCCGAGCGCAATAACCAGCCCGGCCATAATCTGAAAATAACCGAGAGCCAGTGCCAAAATGAAAAACTTCATCGGCTTCTCAAGCGGGTCAAACCATATCATCTTTTCCCGTAAGGGTTTCAAAACAGGTATAAACTGCTGGACTGCGTCACCGAACCATCCGCCGGTAAGCGCCCCTGTCACAACAGTTGCGCCGGCACAAATCCCTAACATCCACATCAGTTTTTTGTCGCCCTGCATCTTCTTTATAAAGAAAATCATTAAGGCGATAATAACAAGTCCGTAGCCGGCGTCGGTCAAACACAATGCAAAGAACAACGCAAAAAACGGCGCCAGAAATACTGTCGGGTCCACTTCAAAATGCTTCGGCATACCGTACAGGCGGGTTATCACCTCAAAAGGTTTTATAATATTCTTATTCTCTATCTCGACCGGTATCTCTTCGTCTTCAGCCGGTGCGATTTTTGTCAAACTCGACGCCTCGAAACCCGATACTATTTTCTCTAACTTAGCGTAATCATTTTTCTTCACCCAGCCTTCCAAAAGGATGGTACATTCCGTCGCCGGTGCGGTATCCTTAGTCTGTTCTCTGTTCAGCAGGTTTTTATGATGGTCGTCAAGAATCTCGAGATTAAGCAGATTCTCGGACAACTTCGCCGCGTCATCCACCTGGCTCTTTAATTGGTTCTCGGCCTTTTTCAGCTTTCCACTGTGCTCAGAAATCAAATCCGCAACGGTGCCGGTCATCGGCTCGAAGTTTACCGGCTCGAACTCGGCTGACCGCAGCAGTTTTTGAACCTGGTCGGCGTTTTCTTTGAGAGCGACGATAAGACAGGCGCACTTGCTGCTGTCGGTCCCTATTTGCTGGATTGCCGCGCCAGGCTCACTCAGTTTTTCTTCTGTCTGCTCAAATTGCTGGACAGGCAGTAACCCGGCCCAGCAGGTAGTCTTGTGAAGTCGGCCGATTTCCTCTACGGGTGTTTCGAGAGACGCCCAGGGACTGAGCATCTCCAGTGTGCTGTGGAAGTTTTCAGTCTCGCCCTTTGTTTTCTCCATTGACGCTTCGAGCTGGTCGCAGCGGTCGATAATTTTTGAGATTTGCTTATCTGAAACAACCTTGTTATATGATTGCTCATCAACGACGGTGCGCGGTGAAAGGACGCCGGCAAGACCCTTTTGGGCCTGGGCGTAACTTTTGAGAAACGCAATGCTCTTTTCGAGCCGATTTAACAGCCCTTCGATATCTTTAGGCCGTTCGGCCGAGGCACCAAGCTCAGGGAAGTCCCTGCTGAGAATCGCCTCGTCTGCGTTGAGTATATGACATATACCTTCACGCTGCAGCACTTCGAGAAGCTCGGAAGCCTGCGTGCGATGACTGACAATTATGACTTTTGCCATTTGCGCAATGGCCATAGTTAGCCCCGTTAGAAATCTTGCCTTATTTGCACCCCGTTCTTATCCACCGTGGAATTTCTAACGGGGTTAGCCTTTTAAGTAATCCATTACTTTTGTGGCCGCTGTGGCCATTTTATTAGCGGTTTTTTCGCGCAATTGCCGGCGTTGGTCTTCGGCCTGGGCTTTAAGCCGCTCAACTTCCGCGTTTGCTTGTGACTTTGCTTCGGCGACAGCAGCCTCGGTCGCTTCCTTCCTTTGCTGCTCGGCTTCGGTCATTGCCGCGAGCCGATTCTCTCTACCCTTTTCAGCCTGCTTAGCCGCCTCAGCCTTGGCCTGTTCGATAATTTCCTGGGCCTGTGCTTCGGACTGCTTGATTTTCTTTATCAATTCCATTTCTATCCTTGATATTTACAAGCACATATATAAAAGGCAATACATTATAGTATTATTTGACAAATGACAAGAAATAGCCAAAAGAAATTTTATATTATGGGAGATTAATGAGCTACAGGGGAGACGGAAGACAGGATTCTCGATGCCGGAGCGAAGCGGAAGTCCGCCTATGGTGGGCTGGATTCTCGATGCTCGATGCTGGATTCTCGATACGCTCAAGATAGTGAATGGGGATAGGAGGTAGTGTCAAAAAACAGCTTATACGTAAAGCGCGTACGCGCTTTACGTATGACAAGTTTTTTTAATAGATTCCTCGACTCCGCTGCGTTTCGCTCGGAATGACCCTGCACCAATTTACGGCGGCCAGCTAATTCAGGGCAAGCTTACCGGTGATGAGTAAACCAACACACCCCGCCCACAGGTGGCGGGGCTAAACAATACCCCCGGCAAGCGGGTTATAAGAGTTTGTCCACCTTTAGTGCGAGCTGTTTTACGTGGTCGAGTGATTCTTTAAATTGGGCTTTTTCGGACTCGTTTAAATCCAATTCGATGATTTTTTCGATACCTTTTTTGCCGAGGACGATGGGAACGCCAACGAACAAAACGCTTACATTATATTTTCTATCGCAGCAAGGACAGCAGAATGGTGTGACCTCTATTATCCTAAAGGACTTCTTCATTCATTATCATGCTCTTTGCCACGCTGCGGCAACTGCCTTAGCCACCTGCTTATGCACCGCTCTGTCCAAAATATCAGGCAACAGTTCGTTCGGTAGCGCCATGTTGGCCAGTTCTTCGGCTGCAGCCAACTTCATTGACATGTTAATCTCGGTAGCCCTCGCGTCCAGAGCACCTCTGAAAATGCCTGGATAGGCCAGAGCATTATTGATATCTCGACCGTCGGCAGCAATGGCAGCACCGGCCTGAATAGCTTCTTCTTTGCTTATCTCACCGATGGGATTACTTAAGGGAAAGACGATTGGGTCTTCAGCCATTGACGCAATCATGTCCTTGCTGATAATATTCGGACGGGACAGCCCTATAAAGATATCCTTGCCAGCAAAAGCCTCAGCTAAAGTACCTTTTTGATTGTTTTTGTTAGTAATTTCTGTTAGATGTTGTTTATAGGGGTTCATATTCTCTGTTCGTCCACGATAAAGAGGACCCCTTGAGTCATAGATGACAATATCGCCAATGGCGAACTCGTGAAGCATCAAGCTTACGGCGTAGCCAGCGGCACCCGCTCCTAACATAAGAACTGAACACTCCTCGGGCGTTCTGCCTAACTGCTTAAGCGCGCTCATAAGCGCTGCCAGAACAACCGTAGCAGTACCATGCTGATCATCATGAAAGACAGGAATGTTTAATTTGGCTTTTAATCTCTCTTCGATCTCAAAACAAGCCGGTGCCGCGACGTCCTCGAGTTGGATTGCACCAAAGCCCGATGCTATTCGAACAACCGTCTCAACAAAGGTGTCGATATCCTTAGTGTCGATTAGCACAGGAAACCCACTTACACCAACAAATTCAGCCATGATTGCCGCTTTGCCTTCCATAACCGGCAACGAAGGTAAGAGGCCAATATTTCCCAGTCCTAGAACTGCTGTTCCGTTGGTTACAATTGCGACTCTATCGCAAATGCCTGTCAACTCCCAGGCCATGGCAGGATTCTTTTTTACCTCTTCACAGACTGATGCAACACCAGGTGTATATAGCATTCGCAAATCAGTTTGGCTCTTCAGAGGCACCCTGCTAACTACTTCAATCGATCCGCGTCGGTGTATCTCGATTATCCTGTCTATCCCGTCGGTGATACCTACAACTTTCAGGCCCTCGATGGGCTCTGTCATTGTCAATAGCTTATCAAGCTGACTCTTCTCACTTAAATAGACAGTCACGTCGCGTACTTTATGTCCACTTTCTGGCCCAGTAGAACTTACGGGGCCTATGTGTCCGGCAACCTGATTAATTGCAGAAGTCAAGATATTAAAGGTATCAGGATTATCAGGAATGGTACAGCGCAGGGTAAAAGCTCCTGAAGAAGCATAGTGCTGTACCCGGCTTGTATCTTCCAAACTAAACATAAGTCAAACAATACTTTCTGTTTCTCAAGTAATTACCCAGATACTTCAAAAGCACCTTTTATCTGTACGACCCCGAGAACCTACTGATTATACGCAAAAAGCAGAATGTAGTAAATAAAAAAATATAGTTTCTCGAATTCCACTGCTTCGAATAAGTTTTTGTACTTTACAAGGAGCTATGAAACGTATATAATGTTCGTTTGGAAATATTCTAAGGTTTACCCGAGGAAAGGGCAACATTGGATAAGTACTCATTTACAACTTTGAAGAAAAGTGGATAGGGTACGTGTTAATGATTCTGTTATTGAGGCTGCAAATAACCCACGGGACGCAGAAACCCAGGACAGCAAAAAAGACTGGGAAAAAGACTATATCAAGGCTTTCAAAGACGAATGCTTCAAAATCTGCGAAGAAATACGAACTGCTTTTCGCGAACTTGGCTACCCAGTTGGGGAAGACGGCGTCTGCATAAAGCATTACAATCCTGAAAGGCGCACACTCGATGTAGTCAAGAGGGGCGGGCCTCATCATATGCATCTGGTTGCTGGGGTTGCAGACTCCTTATATCCTCTAATGGTTATTTATAAACGTTCGTTAGATCGGTGTGGAAAGTCATAAGATTTCTCCGATCAGAAAATACGGACGAGAGACAAGAGAAGCTCACAAAAACCAACAATGTAGGATATAACTGTCTGAAGCCAAATACCGTCGCTGTCAGCAACTTTGTTTACAAGGTATTTTCGGCATCATAGTGAATTGTTTGCATATTTTTACTACTGGTCCGTGTTAACTTGCCATTCGAGGATACCGGCGGAGAAGTTCGGCTGCAACTGTACCTCCAGGCGCAACGACGTCGTCTGCACCAGGTCGAATTTTACATTGTTGAACTCATCCTTTTCCAGGCCGTAGCCGCCGGCATTCGATACCTGCTGCCACTGGTCAACATCTTTATACAGCAATCGCCAGGACTTCGGAATGCGACATCCTCCGCCGCCGGTATCGTCGAAGAAGTAAACCGATACGCCGGAGACTTTTCTTGGCTGCTCGAAATCGTACTGCACCCATTCGGTTGTGCCTTTGTGGCCCCACCATGTGAAACGCGGAATGCTGTGGTCGTTTGAGTTCCGCGGCACTAATTTGTCGCTGAGCGCAGCAACTGTGTCGCCATCCCAGCAGTGCGAGGCGGTAGTGGGTAGTGGTTTGGCGGGTTTGGGAGGCGATATCCACCGATAGGCATCGGGGCCGGTGCCGATGGTCGGGAA
>JAUWBX010000505.1 GCA_030609625.1 Phycisphaerae bacterium | reverse complement strand
AAAAGACAAATGAGGAGATTCGCTTAACCAGTCGATATATCGACCTGCGTCGGCCCGAAATGCAGCACAAGCTTCGCACACGTCATCAGGTTACAATGGTTGTGCGGGACTATTTCGACCGGTTGGGTTTCTGGGAAATTGAAACACCGATGTTAGCCAAGAGCACGCCGGAAGGCGCAAGAGATTTCCTCGTGCCCAGCAGACTTCATAAAAACTGTTTTTACGCACTGCCGCAATCACCGCAGCTCTTTAAGCAGATTCTAATGGTCAGCGGCGTTGATAAATATTTCCAGATAGTCCGCTGCTTCCGTGATGAAGACCCCCGCGCCGACAGACAGGCCGAATTCACACAAATCGATGTCGAGATGAGCTTTGTCGATAGTAACGATGTCATCGGCGTCAGCGAAAACTTAGTGGCCCGAGTCTGGAAGCGGATACTGGACGTGGATGTGGCGGTACCGATAAGGCGGATTTCCTATAAAGAGGCGATGGCTGACTACGGCACCGACAGGCCGGACTTACGTTTCGATATGAAGCTAAAGGACGTTTCAGATATCGCCAAACAAAGCTCCTTCAAGGTATTTATTTCGGTGATTGAAAATGCCGGGATAGTAAAAGGACTTTGCACACCAGATGGTGAAAAATATTCCAGAAGCGATATCGAAAAGAACCTCACTAACTTCGTGGCCGATTACGGCGCCAAGGGGCTGGCATGGTCAAAAGTCAAAACAGAAGAGGGCAAGCTTTCACTGCTCGGCGGTTGTGCAAAGTTCTTCAGCCCCGAAGCTCAGCAGCAGATAATCGAACGCTTCAAAGCAAAACAGGGCGATTTGCTTTTGTTTGTCGCTGATAAGGAAGCAGCCGCCAACAAAGCCCTGGCTCCTTTGCGGTGCAAACTTGCCCGCGACCTGAAACTTTACGACCAGGAGCACTTCGAGTTCGTATGGGTAGTGGACTTTCCGCTATTCGAATGGAACGAAGACCAAAAACGATACGGCTCACTGCACCATCCGTTCACTTCTCCCATTGAGGAGGACCTGGACAAGCTTCCCGCCGAAGGCGGGTTTGCTATAGGCCGGCGTTGCCGGCCCGACCCTGCTAACATTTGTTCGCAGGCCTACGATATCGTCGTCAACGGTTCTGAAATAGGCGGCGGGAGTATTCGTATCCATGACCCGAAAGTCCAACAAAAGGTCTTCGACCTGCTCAGCATATCAAGAGACCAGGCACAGAGGCAGTTTGGTTTCTTTTTGAAGGCGTTGGATTACGGCGCCCCACCGCACGGCGGAATAGCCTTCGGCCTCGACAGGCTTGTTATGCTGCTAATCGGAACGGAAAATATCAGAGATGTCATTGCATTTCCGAAGACCCAGCGAGGCCAGTGTCTTTTAACCGATGCGCCGAGCGAAGTGGACCAGAAACAGCTTGATGAGTTAAATTTGCGAACGCAAAGGCATTAATGATAGCCGGCAACGGATATTGAATTTATGCGGATTAACTTAAAACACATCTGGCAAAAGCTCTTGATGCTTCTGCGGTTATCACCGTTGTCGCTGGCGAAAAAGTGCAGGCTCACCTTTGGCGCCGCCGTCGTCTTTATCTTAACGATTGCGCTTCTTCTGCCATATATCTGGATGGGGCAGCTTATCAAAAAAAACCTGCTCGATACAGGCAGAGCGAGGTCACGGGCAATGCTCGACCGGCACTTCCAGCTAAAAGACCCCGCCCAAACTACCCTTCCCGCATTGGACAATACCGGCCTGCCGGTAGATGTAAACGACCCCGATATACGCTGGATTCGCTTCACAAGGGACGATGAGGGTTCCCGCCTTGCGGGGTCCCAAAACAAGTCCGCCTATGACGAATTGACTGAGCAGACCATCCAGTTGATTGAATCCTTAAAAGCTGACCAGGCCAGGAACGATAATATCCTGCTAAGGAAAAAAGACGGCATACTCCAAAGCAATTATGTGCGAATTTTCAGGGCAACCGATAACTGTATAAGCTGCCACAACCCCCAGGGGTCTGCCGGCGCATTTTCGTTAAATGAGCCGATAGGTACGGTGCTCATTCACTTTCGAGGTATTGGAAGTGAAATCAGCAAAACAATCCTTATGAACCGGATATGGGTAATCGTTGCTG
>JAUWBX010000387.1 GCA_030609625.1 Phycisphaerae bacterium | reverse complement strand
GCTGGAGCCAAAACGAAACCTAATTTCTTTACCAGTCCTTATCAGGGAGCCGCTACCGGCTGAGATAAGGATGATGCTGGAACTTCATTTTGCTCTTGTTTAACCCGCCGCGGCGGATTTGCGATATACGAATCCTTTTCGATATTGTACTGCTTGACCTTGGCGTAAAGAGTTGCTCTGGTTATGCCAAGAAGAGCAGCAGCCCTGGTCTTTTGCCAGCCTGTTTTCTGCAAAGCCCGAGCAATCAACTCGCACTCAGCCTTTGCCAATGAGAAATCTTTGATGAGGCCAGTTGTTGTGCTGTTCGATACCTCACTCCATTCGGTCGGCTCAATATAGATGGCGTTTAACCCGATTTTGTCTGTTGTCTCCAGCAGGATGGCCCTTTCGATGACGTTACACAGCTCACGGACATTGCCGGGCCAATCGTGTTTCTCCAGTGCCTCAATAGCTAATTCAGTCATTGATGTTATCTTACCGCACTTGTCCGGACAGATAGTTGAGGTCTCGAGAAAATACTCAGTTAATAGCCGGATGTCCTGCCTTCGCCCTTGTGACCTAAGAGGAGCGAGAGTAACAGGACAAATATTCAAACGGTAATAAAGGTCTCGCCGGAAGCGATTGGCCTGAACTTCACTTTTGAGATTGCGATTGCTCGAAGCTATTATCGTGGCGTTGCAGGCGATATTTTTGACGCCTCCGACCTTTCGGAAGCATTTTTCCTGTAAGACACGCAGCAACTTAGCCTGCAGGTTCATCGGCATCTCACTTATTTCATCAAGCAAGAGTGTTCCGGACTCGGCCAGTTCCAAAAGTCCTGTTTTCTCACGGTCGGCACCGGTAAAAGAACCTTTCACGTGACCGAAAAGCTCGCTTTCCAACAGATTTGCCGTCAGAGCCGCACAATTTACAGCTACAAATTGCTCGTTCGCCTGCACCCGCGTTTTCTGTGCGGGTAGCACAGGTGCGGGCGGATGCCTTAGAATATGTATCGCCTTAGCAGCCAGCTCTTTGCCTGTGCCTGTTTCTCCAAGTACCAAAATCGGATTGCACCGGCTGGCAGCCACAAGTTTAATCATTTTGAGAGTATCGAGGGTCGCTTTACTGCATCCGACCATAGAGACAGAGCAAGCCAGTTCCTCAGCAAAAAAACGACTTGATTCCGTCGCTTGTCGCTCATCGCTCATTGCTCGGGTCACAAGACACTGGTCACGGGAGCCCTCGGATTCATTCTTTATCCTGCTTATAATTCGCTCGAAGCCGGCATAATCCTGCCTTGACTTCAGATAGTCATAGGCCCCCGCTTGTATAAACTCTGTGGACCCCGCCAACGGCGGGTTTTGTTTGGAACCCAGCGTTGCTGGGTCGATGTTATCATCACCTGTACCCGCGTTTTCTGTGCGGGAAGCACAGGTGCGGGCATCGCCCCCAACCACCACGATGGGAACATTGGTTGAATATTTATCGGCCCTATCGAGGAATTCACGAATATGACCCGTTCCGAACCGATGGTCAAAAAGAATTAAATCCGGCTTGACCGTTTGAACGATATCCAGAGCATCGGCCAGGTCATCAGCCCCAAATACTTCCTGGCCAAACTTCTGAGCCAGTTGCTGAACTTCGGGGTCTCTACTGAGTGCAACAATTCTACGTAAAGTCATCCTTATCCAAAGCTCCCAGCACCGCTGGGTCAAATATAAAACCCGCCGTTGGCGGGGCGTTGTTTGTGGTTATGTTGCTTTTTTCTACGGTATTTGTGTTTTATAAATAGTGGATAATACAAATCACATCGCAGATGTGAGCTATTAAGACCCACGGATGTGGGTAAATCGACAGAGGGGCCAAGACAACTTTAATTTTTTTATGGGACCGGCCAATAATGTCACTGATTCTTTCGGACTCAAAGGCGCTCTGAGATTGTGTGATAATTTTATAGGACGCTTTTCCGATAAGAAAGCAACACCAACAGCGAGAATTCGCTACTTTTTATGGGACTTTTTAGTGCCACCGAACAAACTAAAACAAAGCAATAAAAATTTTCAGCACAACCGTCAATCCCAAAGCGGCAAAATTTTCTGGGATACAGGAAAATTTGTCCTCTGAGAGAATCTTTAACAAAGGTGATTTCTACCTTTATTCAATTTTTAGTTTCCGTAATGTCTGTTGTAACAGGAAGTTGTGTATCACAAAAGCGGCGGCGATTGTAATGTGGCACAACAATTGCTCTCTTTTGTCTGTCGCTCGTACCAGTATGGCATCGAGTCGCGAACGACAACATCGGGATTTGAAAAGAAATTTAGTTTTTTGTCATTTGTAAAAGGTTGAAAAGTTATGGAACCAGTATCAGCAACAAGTTCAGCAAGTAACATTCAAATGGATTATATGAAACTTCTGATAACGCAACTACAAAATCAGAACCCGCTGGACCCGTTAGACAATAATGAGATGGCTTCCCAGTTAGCACAATTCTCACAACTACAGCAGCTCGAATCAATGAACGCAAGCTTTGCAAAGGTGCTTGCCACTACTGAGCTTACCTATGCCAATTCATTGTTAGGCAAGGAAGTTACATTTATGCCGGAGACCGAGACAGGTGCCGCAGATATCACAAGCGGCTTAGTCGAGCAGGTTTATAATAACGTTGACGGTGAAATATTTTTGAGAGTAGGAAACCATACGCTTGGTTTGGAAGACATAATATCGGTCACAAACTGAATTTGGATTTAGAGTTTCGATATAAGGAGAAAGAAAAATGAGTTTTGCATTAGCCGCTGGAGTTACGGGGCTTCAAGCCCACCAGAAAATGATTGACGTTGCCGGCAACAACCTGGCCAATGTCAATACCACCGCCTTTAAGTCCAGCAGAATAACCTTCTCGGAACTGCTGAGTGAGACGATAAAAAAGGCATCGCAGCCAACCACTACCGTCGGCGGTACTAACCCCCAGCAGATGGGCAGCGGGGTTGGAGTAGCCGGTATAACCCCAAATATGACACAGGGCAATATCGTGAACACCGGTAATCCTCTGGACCTGGCGTTAGAAGGAGAAGGTTATTTCGTGTTGAGTGACGGTCAACAGAACCTCTACACTCGCGCAGGTGCGTTCGGAGTTGATTCAGACTCGAATTTGGTTGACCCTGCCACGGGCTTTCGTGTCCAGCGTTACGGCACATTGGGTGTAAGTGACGGCTTCCAGGCTTCCGATGTCAGCGACCTTCACGTACCTTACGATGTGCCGATAGACCCAAAGATTACGTCACAAATAGTAGTATCCGGCAATCTAAGTGCTGATGCGACGATGGAGACGCCACAAACACAACTGATAGCCTCAAATATAACTTACACCAAAAACGGCACTGCGGCTGTCGGAGCCACATTAATCGACGACCTCGACCAAACTACCAGTGGGACATATATTTCGGCCGAAATTAAAGTCACCGGTTTTGAACACGGTGGTACTTCTTTAAACGATGCCACTCCTCTTGCTGTTACTGCAGCCACGACTACTATGAGTAACCTTATCGACCATATAAATACTGTTCTCGGTGGTACC